>JAFTMJ010000076.1 GCA_017452475.1 Clostridia bacterium
AGGCTAACTCTGTAATTTTTGCGTACAATAAAATAGTTAAATTTGCCATTTGATGAAAAGGGCTTTTGCGCACCCTTTTTATCAAGTGGCTTTTTTAAATACAAAAATATTTCAAAAGGAGAAACAAAATGAAAAAGAAAATCTTTTTAATGGTTTCAATGATCACCATTCTCGTATGTGTCCTTGCTTTAAGCATAAATGCTGCGACATATGATACTGCGAGAAGTGTAGTGCTTGATGACGACACATCGCTTGCACTGTATGATGAGGAAGGCAACGCACTTTCTTACTATATGTCAAACGGAACACTCACTGCTGTAAAAACCTCGGAAATTCTTTCGACAGGAACAGCAAACATTAGCGGAGTAACTTACACCACTTTTGCATTTAACGGTGTTAATGCATTAGATATGGTTGTGGTAAATTTCCAGGACGAAAAGCTTGGCGATTTACAAGTGTTCAACACCAAATTCCAAGGAAGCACAGTGCTTGAGTATTGCTATATGCCAAAAACACTTGAGCGTCTTTCCGTTAACTATGACTCAGCAAACGTGTTCAGAGAAACAACGAAATGTAAAATTGTTGATTTTCCTGTTGACTGTGAGCTTACCTTTATAGGCAAGTACAGCTTTTCAAAGGCAACAGCCTTGCAGGAGATTTATATTCCTGTAGGTGTTGAGGTTTTTCCCGAGGGCTCAGGCTGGGATTGGGGATGCTTTTGGCAATGCACATCCTTGACAAAGGTAACCTTTGCCGAGAATTCAAGACTTAAAAATGTTCCAAATGGAACATTCCGTGATTGTACGGCTTTGACTGAAATTTTACTTCCTGACAGCGTTGAAACGCTTGGAATATATGTTTTCCGTGATTCCGGAATTGTAAATAGTCCATTTTCACCAAGCTCAAACTGCACATACATAGCAAAATGGGCTTTTGCGTATGCAACAAATCTTCAGAATATTAACATACCAAGAAATGCTACCTTTGATACTACATCAAATCCAGAGGGAACGGGACTTTTCCACAACTGTTCATCCCTTGAGACGGTAAATTTCCATCCCGACACCATTGATACACTATATCCCGCTTTTATGTTCAGCAATTGTACATCATTAAAGAGCATTAAGCTTCCAAACTGCTTGACTCAGCTTTCGGTTCGTATGTTCAACGGTTGTACAAGTCTTGAAACTATTGTTTTCGGTGCGAATGTTCAAGGCATTAATAGCCTACGCAATTTAAGTGACCATAATAGCTTTACATTCGGGTGCAACAACCTAAAATATGTTTATCTGCCAAAGACACTCAATATCAGTGCGGAAACACATTCAACTGCTTGCTATATGTTCAATGCAGGCGGAAATGTGACATTCTACTTTAACGGTACTTATGATGAAGCGGTTAAGCTTCAAAATGATTTCAAAACGAATGTTACAACCTGCGGCGGACAAAACGGTAAAATCACAGGCGCTGAAATTATTTCGCTTGAGAACTACAATGCGTTAACCGAGATTAAAAAGTCATATATCGTATATGACTGCAACACCTGCGATATGTTTTACGGCAGTGAGCACGAAGAGGACAACAATCCCTGTGTTATTAACTGCGGCAGATGTAATGCTAACGGAGTGGCAGAGGAAAATCCTATTCATAATATCGGTACAACCATTACATATGTAAGCTTTGACACAGCAGGAATAAAGAAAATCGGATGCACAAACGCGGGCTGTGCTTATGGCACAACAGAAGAAGCATCTGCACTGTTTGTATGTCAAGGCTATTCCGCCCCCGAAAACGGTAAAGGCGGAATTGCAATAGGCTTTACCGTAAACAGCACAGCTATTGCCGAATACAAGGAAGTAACAGGAAAAACCGTTTCCTACGGTGTTTTCGCAGTCTTGAAGGATAAGCTAAACGGCAACGATATATTCGTTGACGGTGAGGCAAATCCCTGCGCCATTGTTGGAGATGTAACAGCCTACGCAACCGCAGCGTTTGAGGTAAAAATTGTGGGCTTTGAAACCGACACCCAAAAGACCGCGAAAATCGCAATGGGCGCATATGTAAAGGTAGATAATGACTACTCCTATATGCAAAGCAGTGCGCCCGACGAAAACGAGAAGTATTGCTTTGACTCCTTTAACGATGTATTAGCTCAGCTTTCAAGCAAAGCATAAAATAAAAAAGACCGTCGCTTGACGGTCTTTTTTTGACAAAACCGTTGCTAAACGGAAAGAAAAAATGTATAATGGTTTTAGCGAGGTGATATTATGTACAAAATCGGATTATCAACAACAGGCGAAAGAATTAACGAGGAAACAATAGCGGAGTACGCAGAAAGCGGAATTGAGTATATAGAAATTTCCGCGGGCAAAAACGAAACTGACGCTATCTGCTTCGAGGAGCTAAAAAAATGGGTCGACAAATACGGGGTTAAAATTTGGTCCCTTCATTTGCCCTTTTGCCCCTTTGATGTAATTGATATTTCAAACGAGGAGCTGGCGGACTTTACCGTTGGCTACCTTTCACAGCTTATAGAAAAGGCAAGCGCCATTGGCATTGATAAGTTTATTATCCACGCAAGCGGCGAGCCTATTGATGAGGACAAAAGAAAAGAACGTATGAGCTGCGCAAAAAAGAGCTTGAACAAGCTTTGTCAGGTGGCAAAGGAAAACGGCGCAACAATATGCGTTGAGGACTTGCCCCGTACCTGCCTTGGCAGAAGCGCAAATGATATTTTGGAGCTTTTGGACTCTCATCCCGATTTAAAGGTGTGCTTTGACACAAACCACCTTTTGGGCGAGGACAATGTGGAGTTTATAAAAAGAATTGGCAATAAAATCGTAACTATGCACGTTTCCGACTACGATTTTATAAATGAACGCCATTGGCTGCCGGGAGAGGGCAAGAACGATTGGCAGGAAATACTAAAGGCGCTTGAGGAAATAGACTATCAAGGCATTTGGCTCTATGAAATAGACAGGAAATGCCCAAAAACAATTATCCGCCCCCGCCGTATTGAGTTTTCCGACTTTATAAGAAACGCAAGAGAAGTCTTTGAAAACAAGGAAATTACAATTTTCTCAACCCCAAAGGAAAATTTGGGCTATTGGGATTAACTTTACAAAAATTAAAACAATCCCCTTGGTGCAAGGCTTGAAAAGCCTTTCTACTCTAAGGGGATTGTTTTAATTTCACTGTCAGGTGTGCCTTTTATCCGCAAAAAGCTATTAAAAGGATTTTCTCAGCCTTTTTGGAGAAATGCCGAATTTGCGTTTGAATGCGCTTGAAAAATAGTTGGAGTCGGAAAAGCCGCAGGAAAAAGCAACGTCAATAATCTTGATGGTACTGTGGAGCAAAAGATACCTTGCTTTACTTAGCCTTACACTGTTTATGTACGCCTTCACGGTTGTGCCGCCCTCCTGCTTAAAAATGAGCTGAAGGTAGGAAACGGAGTAGTTAAGCTCCCTTGCCAAATCCTCACAGGACAAGGGGTACATATAGTTAAGCTCTATATATTCGCAGGCATCTTTGAAAATCCTTTGCGCAGGCGAGGGGGCAATATTTAGCTCTTGATGCTCCTTACAAAGCTCATATAGCTTAATTGTCATATATTCAAGGGGCTTGGTAAAGGAAAGAATTTCTGCAAGGGCAGGGGGAGATACGGAAAGCTCCTCGTATAGCCTTGGAAGCTCACCGTCGCACACGGCGGAAAGGCGGGACATAAACCTTGCGGATTTTTTAAGAGCCCCCCTGTAGCCGGAAATGTTTATGAGCATAATTCTTTTTCCCTCATAAAGAACAGGAACAACAAATTCCTCAACTCCTGCATAGCAGCAGGAATAAAAGGGCTCTGTGATTTCGGCGCTGTTGAGCCTCATTTTGTTTTGCTGGCAACGGCCCAAGGTGCTTTTGTTCTGCTTAAGATAAAAGCAAATCGGGTGGAGGTGAACCTCGTAATTTGAAAGCTCTGTGGTGTATGGGGCGAAGCGATTATCAAATCCGCTTAAGGAAACAAAGTAGCCCTTTGACCTTAAAAATTCTATATAATTTAATAAATCCTTCAAGCAACAGTCTTCCATATAACCTCCTATTGTTGTTTTTTAAAGAAAAATGTGCAAAAATCAAAGGATTTTACAGTAATTTTATTATACAATGAAAATGGATTATTGTCAAGGGGAGGTAAACAAATGGAACAATATATACAAGAATACAATAATATACCGACAATAGCAGATGTTGATGTGCTTGTTTGCGGCGGCGGACCTGCGGGCATAGGCGCATCGGTTATGGCATCAAGGCAGGGTATGTCCGTTATGGTGGTTGAGGCGCAGGGGTGTCTTGGCGGCATTGCCACAGCGGGTATGATGTCCCACTGGGGCGGCAGGTCCTCCAGCAAGGTAATGGGCGAAATTTGGGATTTAACCTACGAAAAAGCCAAGGATATCGGCTGGGCGCAGGAAAACGGCTGCGGCAAGGATGCCATTTATCACGATATACAAAAAATCGCCCTTGAGGAGCTTTTTCAAAGGGAGAATATAAGGGTTCTTTATTACACCTTGGTGTGCAAGGCTGTTGTTGAGAACGGAGAAATTCGCGGCGTTATAGTGGAAAACAAAAGCGGGCGCGGTTTTATAAAAGCGAAGAGAGTTGTTGACTCTACAGGTGACGGTGATGTTGCCGCCTCTGCAGGTGTTCCTTATTTTAAGGGCAGGGAGGAGGACGGCAGGATGCAGCCCTGTACTATTATGTTCAATGTGGGCGGAGTCGACTTTGAAAGAGCCGTTTTTCCACCCTCCTTTGAAACCACTGTTGAAACGGAAAGGGGCGAGCTTCAGGCTCTTGCGAAAAAGCTGCTGCCGTTCCCTGCAGGTCACGTGCTTTTGTACAGTCAGCCGTTGCCAAACACAGTGTGCTGCAATATGACAAACGCAATTGAAATTGACGGTACAGACGGGGAAAGCCTAACCAAGGGCGTGTTCACCTGCCGTTCCCAAATTGTTCCCATAATCAAGTTTTTAAGGGAATATGTGCCGGGATATGAAAAATGCTATCTTACAAGCTCCGCATCCTTAATCGGAATTCGCGAAACAAGGCATTTTGAAGGATACGAGTCCCTTTCCAAGGATGATATTTTGCAAGCGAAATATTATGATAACTGGGTTGTTAGGCGGGCATGGTTTAACTTTGATGTCCACAATTTAACAGGCGCCAGCCTTGACAAAACAGGTGTGCAGCACGGCTTCAAGCAAAACAACGAATATACAATTCCGTACGGCTGCCTGCTTCCTAAAAACGTGGAAGGGTTACTTTTATCGGGCAGAAACATAAGCGGCTCGCACCTTGCCCATTCCAATTTCAGAATTATGTCTGTTTGCATTGCAATCGGCGAGGCGGCAGGCGTCGCAGCGGCGTTATCCATTAAGCAAAATGTAAAGCTATCTTCGGTTGATGTAAAAGAAATACAAAAATATATGGGCGAATAATCAATAAGGAGTATCATATGAGCAGACTTGAGGAAATAGATAAAAATTTTAAGATTGAAACAAACATAGATAAAAGCGATATTAAGCTTTATTCGGTGCTTGAGGAGCCGTTTTGCGTTTATGGCGTTAAATATGAAAACGGTAAATTCCGCCGTATGCCGGAAAATGTGGCTAAGAGTGTAAATGAGGGTGTTGCTCGCCTGCACACCAACACCTCGGGAGGACGTGTGCGCTTTAAAACCGACAGCTCCTATATTGCCATTGTTGCCAAAATGTGCAACATCGGTAAAATGGACCATTTTGCAATAACAGGCTCAGGTGGCTTTGATATGTATGTAAGGGTTAACGGTAAGGATAGGTTTAACAATACCTTTCGCCCACACTTTGATTTTACCGATGGCTATGAGTCAATATTTGAGTTTAACTCAAATGAAATGCGTGAAATAACAATTAATTTCCCGCTTTACAGTGATGTTTGCAGCTTGTATATAGGTCTTGAGGAAAAGGCGAGAATTCAAGCGCCAACACCGTACGTAAGCAAAAAGCCCATAGTATATTACGGTCATTCTATGACACAGGGCGGCTGCGCCTCACGCCCGGGCAACTCCTATCCAAGCATACTTTCAAGAAGCCTAAATATGGATTTTATAAACTTAGGCTTTTCGGGAAGCGCAAGGGGGGAAAGGGAGATTGCGGAATATATAGCCTCCCTTGATATGGAGCTGTTTGTTTATGACTATGACCATAACGCGCCAAGCTGGGAGCATTTGCAAAGCACCCACGAGGCTATGTTCAAAATAATACGCGGGGCACATCCGACCCTGCCCATAATTATGATGACCTCAACCTCGATGGAAAGATGTCAGGACAACCATGCAAAGCGACGTAAGATAATATATCAAACATATAAAAATGCCCTTGACAGTGGGGATAAAAACGTATATTTTTGGGACGCAGACAGGGAGTTTGCGCCATATGCGGAGTACGGCACGGTGGAGGGCTGTCATCCTAACGACCACGGCTTTGTGGGGATTGCCACATCCTTAGAGCCACTAATCAAAGCGGCTTTAAAATAGTATGCAAAAAGCAGGAGATTTTCTTCTCCTGCTCTTTGTCAATTTGTAGCATTAATTAAATTTCTGTAAGCCTTAGGCGTCATATGCGTGAAGCCTTGGAAGGTTTTAATAAAATAGCTTGTAACGGAAAAGCCGCATTCAAATCCTATTTCTGTTACGCTTTTGTCCGTCAAGGCAAGAAGCCTTTTGGCGTTTTCAATTCTCGTTTGGTTAACGCATTTGGTAAAGCTTGAGTAGCCAATCTTTTTAATTTCCTTTGCAAGGTAGCTATAGCTTATGTTAAGCTCCCTTGCGACCTCGTAGGGGGAAAGCTCCTCGGCAAAATGCTCTCCTATGTATTCATAAATATGGGATGACACCTTGCTTAGCCTTTTGTCGTTTGTAATTAAGCCCAAGCCATTCCAATGCTCAATTAAAAATGCATAGATTTGAAGAATATAGGCTTGTGCTATTAAGTCCTTTGAATATAAGCTATTGTTGTTATAGCAGTCGTTAAAGCCTTTAATCAAGCTTGGCAAGGGTGTATTTTCTAAATTTTCAAACAGACAGTGTTGGTTGATTTCCTTTGGCAAGTGTAGACCGATGCCACTCTTACCAAGGCATTTTTCCGTAAAGCCAAGCACTATTTTTTCAGCACCCGCGTCGGTGCAGGAGCAGCGGTGAAGCTGTCTTGGAGGGATAAAAAGCATAGCGCCCTCTTTTAAGGTATGCCAGCAATCGTTAAACATAAAATCCACCTCGCCCTTAACCACGAAAATGATTTCCGCGCCGCTGTGCCAGTGCAGTGAGGTTGTATTAGCGCCGTATTGATAGCTGCTGCAGTAGCTATCGTTAATGTCAAGGTCGAAGGCTTTTGGCAAAAAATAATTGCTCATAAAATCCTCATAGTATAGATTTGTTGTATTTTTAATCATTTTAATTATATCATATACATTTATCAAATGGTATAATTTTGTTAAAGAAATATAAATTTTTCAGAAGAGTGAATTGTGATTAATTACTTAATTTTAACCGTTTCTACATTGATGGCAACGGGAAAGTCCTTGTTTTGCAAGGCGATAGGCGTTGGAAGCTATTCAAAAAGAGAAGCAATACTTTTGAATTTTAAAGCCTTTGTGGTCGCATTCATTTGCTCGCTGCTTTTTTTAGCCATCCAAGGGCAGGGGCTTTTTGGCTTGTCAATATTTTCCTTGGTCTTGTCCGTGTTTTTCGGCTTTTCCGTGGCTGTAACACAGGTTATGCAGGCAAGGGCAATGGGTAACGGACCTGCATCAATTGTAACGCTTATATATTCCTGTGGCTTTTTAATCCCGATTTTTTACGGCTTGGCAATTTGGGGCGAGGATGTATCTGTATTTCAATGGATTGGCGTCGCTTTGTTAGTGGTATCAATAAGTTTGATAGTCAGCAAGGGAAACAGGGGCGGTGCTTTAGTATCTTGGCTGCCCTTTGCAATTGTTGCTATGCTGGGCTCGGGAATAAATGCCATATTCCAAAAAACCCACCAATATTCAAGCTACGCAGATGAGCTGCCGCTGTTTTTAGTGTATTCCTTGTTCTTTTCCGCCCTCTTTACAGGGCTTGCAACCCTTTTGACAAAAAAGGAAAAAGGGGAAAAGGCGCACAAAAAAACGCTAAAAAGCATAGCCGTGCCCATTTGCTTGGGCGTGTGTGTGGGCTTGCTGAATTTTTTGAACCTAAGTCTGTCGGGCAAAATCCCGTCAATTATACAGTTTCCCATTTACAATGTGGGCAGTATGCTTCTAACAAGCGGAATTTCGGCAGTAATATACAAGGATAAGATTACAATATTGCAGGGCGTTGGGCTTGCCGTTGGCATAGCTGCGATTTTAATTGTAGGCTTATTGTAAAGGGGGAGGGAACTTTATGAAATTACCTTGGAAAACAAAGGGCATTGTGTTAACTGCGCCCTTGAGTGATGAAATAGATGATGTTATAAAATTCATCGACGAATATCTATCTCCCCGCGGCTTTAATATGATAGTTTTGCAGGTAAGGTATCGCTATCAATTCAAAAGGCATCCCGAGGTGTGGGGCTATGACCCCCTTTCCTATGAGGATGTGAAAAAGCTGCTTTATGTATGCAAGAAAAACAATATAAAATTAGTACCTAAAATGAACCTAATAGGTCATCAGTCAGGCTTTCCAAATGAGCCAACCGACGGTATACTTCACGGTCACAATCAGGCTTCGCCCGACATCCGCGACGGACTTTTAAGGGCATACCCTGATTTTGATGAGCAATGCGGCATTAAGGAAATCCTTTATTCCCGTAGCATATGCTTAAGCAGCCGCCCTGCAAAAACCGTTGTTTGCGAGCTTATTGATGAGTTAATGGATGTGTTTGAAGCGGATACGATACATTTGGGCTGTGATGAGGTGTTTAATGCGGGGCTTTGCCCCGAATGTGCAAAAAAGTCAAGGGGCGAGCTGATTTCGGGCTGGATTAATTCGCTGAATGAGCATATAAAAAAGCGGGGAGGCAAGGCACTTATCTGGGGAGACAGGCTTATTTCCGTAAATGAAACAGGCTATAACAGGTGGGAGGCATCCGATGACGGTAGCGAAAGCGCCATTGATATGCTTTCTAAGGACATTTGCGTGTGTGATTGGCACTATGATAAATATGAAAAATACCCCTCGGTAGATATTTTTGCAAATAAGGGCTTCAAAATTATGGTTAGCCCTTGGAGAGAAAAGGAAAATCTTGAAGCGTTTTTAGATTATGCGGTTAAGCACGACAAGGGCAACATAGAAGGTGTCTTGATGACAACCTGGTGCGGCTCGGGAGACTTATCTAAAAGATTGTTATATGGCGAAAAGGGAAGATGGCTACACACCGAACAAATCGCCACTACAATAGAAAAAACATTTTAAATATAAGAAAGGATTTTAAGACATGAAAAAAATTGTATTAACCCTGGCAATTTCCGTAATGGCGTTATTCATTCTTGCTATTTCTGCCTTTGCCGCCGAATATACTGTTGCAAGCGATGAAGAGTACGCAATCGCTTACGAAAGCGCAGCAGACGGCGACACAATTGTTGTCAATCAAAAGCTCACCTGTAATATCCAAGCAACAAAGGATATTACATATATTTTAAGGGCAGACTGGGAAAGCTCGGCGCTTATCTTGGCAAGCGGCGCTGATGTTTCCTTTGTGGCAGACGGCGGCAACTACAGGATTATGCCAAAGGGATATGATGAAGAAAAGGGCTGGATGTGTGTTTCAGAGGCGTATGAAAATGTGGTTATCAGCTTGGCTGGAATAAACGGCGGCACTGTAACCGTTGACGGTGAATACGCAGACAGCGACAGGGTAAGCTATGTAGAGAACTCGGGCGCTGATATTACACTTAACCTGTTTAGCGGCTCTGCCATTGCAGGCTTCAATAACACAGAGGCAGATAAGGATGAAAAAGCGTATATAATTTACGCAAAGACCGTAAATATGTACGAGGGAAGTAAGATTTATTCTAACCGTACAGTGTCCGCGCCTTTAATCGGCACCGCATATTTTAACCTTTTCGGCGGTGAAATTTTCGGCAACGTTCTTCAAAGCAACAGAGTATCTGAAAACGCTGTGGGCGCAATCTTTGCATCCGAGAGCATCATAACCTACGGCGGAAAAATATATAAAAACATATTTAATTCAGCGCCGGGTGGGCAAAATAATATGATTGGCTTCTTCTCAACACCGATAGGAAAGGATGTTGTTATTTTCGACCTCCAAATCGGTGACACCTATGTAACGGGCAACGGCACAGGTGAGGTTAGCGCAATGTTCGGAACAACATATAAAACAGACTTTAATGTTGCCAAGTTTTATTACAATTCCAATATGCAATATGGAACAAGGTATAAGTTTACAGGTGCCCCTGTGCTTGCTTACGATGAGGAAACAGGCAAAACCGTATGGACAGTAAGCAAGTATTCGTCTCTTTCTGAGGGTTGGAACGGTAGGAGCTGGAACCGTACGGATATATCGAGCAAGGGTAACGCAATTGCCATTTTCCTTGATGCAAAAAAGAAGACAATTGATGAAAATAAGTTTGACACCTTCACACTTATCAATGCGTATATGAACGGCGTTTATGCCTATGATAAGGGCGCAACAGCAATTGCAATACCAAGCGGATATGCGCTTTGGTCAAATTCAGCAAGCGACTGCTGCCACACAGGAAAAGCATATACTGCGGGCGAGGTAGTGGGCTTAGGTAAGGTTACTCTTTATGCATCATACGAGGCAGAAAAGATAACCCAAAACGGTATGACGGTTTGCGAGCCCTGCGGTACCGTTCAAGTGTGCAACAGCACCGACCATAACCACAAAATAGAATCCATTTACTATGATAATTATGTAAGCACAGGTAAAATGGTTATCAGCTGTGAGGTTCACAATATTCTTTGCACGGTTGATGCGCCTGCGCTTATTGAGTGCAAGGGCTTCTCCTCGCCTGAAAACGGAGAGGGTGGGCTTGTTCTTGGCTTTGCTGTAAACAGCGTGGCAATTGAGGAGTATGAAAGAGTAACAAATAACAGTGTTAGCTACGGCGTGTTTGCGGTTTTGAATATTTATATCGGAAACGAGGCAATCTTTAACGAAAACGGAGAAAAGGCGCAGGGCGTTATATCCGCAGATATGACTGCATATAACACCGCAATGCTTGAATTAAAGATAATCGGCTTTGAAACCGAGGAGCAAAAGAACGCGGAAATCGTAATGGGCGCCTATGTGGCAGTATCCGACGGTGAGGGCACAACCTACGCCTACCTTCAGGACAGTGAGCCCACAGGCGACAACGCATATTCCTTTGTAACCTATAACGAAAAATTCCCATCAAATTCATAAACCCATCCAATTCATAAAACAAAAAAGCTGTTTTGAAAACAGCCTTTTTATTTTATGAAGGAGCAAATCACAGCTTGGCTTTTCGGTACGCATTTGGCGATACACCCATATGCTTTTTAAACTATGCTTGGGTGGAACACCCAAGAACTTTTTCGTTAAAATTCACATTAACACTTGAAATTTACACAAATGTATGATATATTAAAATAAATAGATAATTTATAAAAATAGGGTGAAAAATATTAATAATAGTGCTATAATATCTTAAAGACAGACAGACATA
>JAFTMJ010000077.1 GCA_017452475.1 Clostridia bacterium
AAGCAGTTTTAAATGAGAAAATAGGTTGGATAACAAGGCGAAAAAGTGCAGGCAATTAAAAAATTGTCAAGCTTTTTTAACACAGTTAGGCAAGCTATTTTCCATTTCAAACCAAACGGGTTCGATTCCCGTAAGGCTAATCAGACATTTCATTTTTTGCCCAGCTTTTTTGGCATACGCATTTTGCTTCATATAATACACCTCCTTGGCCCATAAAATTAATGCCGCAAAAATGCTTATGAAACAAGTGTATTATAGCACAGTTGTGCAAAAAATGCAAGGGCTTTTTTTACAGCATACAGTATATGGTGTTTATGGTTTTGCCGTTTCTCTTCTTTTCAAAAATGATGCAATGGGTGGCATCCTGCTTTTCGCAGGGCTCGCCGCAGCCGCAGTAATAGTAAATCTCGCAGAACTTACCGCCGTTTGGGGTTTTGCCTATTTTTCTTTCGTATCCAAAGCATTCCATATTTTTCATTTTCATTTGCTCTCCTTTTTGTGGTTTGTTGTTTGCCTTACGCCATTATGTTACCACACCTACAGTTAGCCTGTCAAGGGAACAGTGTACCGTTTTCGGTACACTTAAAATTTGACATTTTTCTCTTTGCGTGATAGAATAAATATGACGAATTTTAGCGGGTCTAATGAGCTTCGCCGTCGAATTTTACGGATATTTGTTAAATAGACGGATAAGGCTCTCATAAAACTACTACAGATTACGGAGGTATATTGAATGAAAAACGATAGATTTGATGATTTTGATTGGCTCAGTAAGGTGTTTGGTGACAAGGACAGCCGCGCTATAAAGGAAAAGAAGAAGGCTGACGGTGATGCCTCCAAAGAGGACTTAGATATCCTTGATGACTCTTATGTTGAGGAGGTTACCTCCTGGGATTTACCTGTAGATTTTGAAAACTCTTATGCACTTGACCCACGCGCAAGCGGTGTGCATACGGATAGCATAAGCGACGGACTTATAATGAGCCTTTGCAGCCTTGGCAGGGTGGATATTGAATATATTTCCGCCGTGACGGGTGAGGAGATGAAGGATGTTATCCTTACCTTGCGCGGCTCTATTTACCAAAATCCCGACAAGTGGGAGGAATGCTTCTACAAGGGATGGGAAACCGCTGAGGAATACCTAAGCGGAAGCTTAATAAGAAAATACAAATCTGCCGAGAAGGCAAACAAAAAGTACAAGGGCTACTTTCAAGCTAACCTTGACGCGCTACTAAATGTTATGCCCCCGTCCATTAATGTGGAGGACATTTACGCACCTATTGGCGCACCTTGGATACCCACGGATGTAATTGATGACTTCATTGACTTTTTGTTGGGTCCCGTTGTTAAGAACCTTAGCTCTTCCGTGTACAGAACAAGGCACTCCGAGGAGCTTGCCATTTGGGAAATCCCCGGCAAGAACAGATACTCTGCAACCAGATACTCCACAAGGTGCTACTCCACCTACGGCACGAACCGTATGGATGCTTTAACCATCATCGAAAAGACCCTAAACCAAAAAACAATTGCGGTTTACGATGAGGAGGAGGTGAAGGGACAGTACACCAAAAGCGGAAAGCCAAAGAAAATCCGTGTGCTGAACGATAAGGAAACACTGCTTGCCCTTGACAAGCAGGAAAGAATTAACGAGCAGTTTTCCAAGTGGCTTTGGACTGACCCAAAGCGAAAGGAAAGGTTGGAAATTATCTATGAGGAAAGGTATTCCTCAAACAAGATACGCCACTTTGACGGCTCCTTCCTCACCTTCCCTAACCTGAACCCCGAAATTGAGCTGTTCCCTTACCAAAAGAATGCGGTTGCCCGTATTCTCTTCACCCCCAACACCCTTTTAGCCCACGATGTGGGCTCGGGCAAGACCTTTGTTATGATTGCGGCAGGCATGGAGCTGCGCCGTATGGGGGTTGCCAAAAAGAACATTTATGTTGTGCCCAACAACTTAGTCGGTCAATGGCGCGACACCTTCCTTTATATGTATAAGGATGCAAAGCTGTTTGTGGTGGAGCCAAAGATATTTACCCCTGCCAAGAAGTGGCAGACCTTGGCTAAAATCCGCGATGAGGATTTTGACGGCATAATTATGGCTTACAGCTGCTTTGAGTCAATCCCCATGTCAAAGAGCTTTGAGATTGACAAGCTTGAGGAGCAGATTAAGTCCATTGAAAAGAATGTGCAGGGCTTGTACTCCAACAGCCTATCCCCACAGCGCCAAAAGCTGGAGAAGGACCTGAACGGCAAGATACTGACAAGGGTTAAGCCTGAGGAGGTTGCCTTTGACAAGCTGGGAATAAACACCCTTTTCCTTGACGAGGCGCACAACTACAAGAATGTGCCTGTCGAAACGAAGGTTGACCGTGTTTTGGGCATCAGCAGCGGCGGCAGCGCAAGATGCGCGGATATGCTTGACAAGGTAAGCTGTGTGCAGAGGCAGAATGACGGCCGCGGCGTGGTGTTTGCCACAGGCACGCCAATTACCAACTCCTTAACCGATGCCTTTGTTATGCAAACATATTTGCAAAGCGGTGAGCTAAAGCTGCTCGGACTTTCCTCCTTTGACGGTTGGATTGGTATGTTTGCGGAAAAGCACACGGACTTTGAGGTTGACATTGATACCTCCAAGTTCCGCCTGGCAACCCGCTTCTCCAAGTTCCACAACCTGCCGGAGCTAACCGCCCTGTTTGCCTCCTTTGCCGACTTCCACAACGTATCCCAAAAGAACAGTGACCTGCCCGACTTTTTAGGCTATACGGACAACCAAATCCCACCCGACAGGCAATTTACCAAGTACCTTGGGGAGATTTCCAAGCGCGCCGACCTTGTAAGAAAGCGCAAGGTGCCAAGAAACAAGGACAACCTGCTTTTAATCACCACCGACGGCAGAAAGGCGGCGCTGGATGTAAGGCTGGTTGATGACAGTGTTAAGAGCCTTTCGAGCTGTAAGACGGAAACCTGCGCCAAAAATGTGTATGACATTTACAGAAGCTACAGGGACAAGACGCAGCTTGTGTTCTCTGACTACGGAACGCCCAAGGAGACATTTAATGTTTATTCGGAGCTTAAGAGGCTCTTAGTTAGCTACGGCATTCCCGCAAACGAGATTGAGTTTGTACACTCCGC
Source organism: Clostridia bacterium (assembly GCA_017452475.1). Classification (GTDB taxonomy): domain Bacteria; phylum Bacillota; class Clostridia; order Oscillospirales; family CAG-272; genus RGIG2000. Next base: position 3,136 of record JAFTMJ010000077.1, read on the forward strand.
CACCACTGACAAGAAGCGCGACAAGATGTTTGAAGCAGTGAGGAAGGGTGAAATCCGCGTTCTTATCGGCTCAACCTTTAAGCTTGGCTTGGGCGTTAATGTGCAGGATAAGTTAGTTGCTATACACCACCTTGATGTGCCGTGGCGACCTGCGGATATGGTACAGCGTGAGGGCCGTATCCTAAGACAGGGAAACACCAACGATGAGGTGTTTATACACAGATATATTACAAAGGGCAGCTTTGACGCATACTCTTGGCAGCTGCTTGAAACAAAGCAAAGGTTTATTTCCTCCCTCTTGGCAGGACACTTAGAGGAACGAAACAACAACGATGTTTACGACACGGTTTTGAGCTATGCGGAGATAAAGGCGCTTGCCATTGGCAACCCTGCCATTAAGGAAAGGGTTGAGTGCGCAAACGAGCTTGACAAGCTACTCCTTTTAAGGCGTGAAAGCATTATTCACAAGGAGGGCTTGCGCGCTGAGCTTGCAAAGCTCCCGTCCCGACTTGAAAAGCAGAGGCAGAATGTGGACAATGTCATAACAGATGCCCAGCTTTACAAGGATATGAAAAAGGAGCTAACCCCCATAGAGCGTAAGGACCTGCGTGTTCAGCTGGAAGAGGCACTGCTGGACAATGCCCTAAAGACCAACGAAACGGAGCTGTTTGAGTACCAGGGCTTTAAGGTTGTCCTGCCCTCGGGTATGGCTATCACCAAGCCATTTGTGTGGCTGGTGGGCAGTGGCAAGTACTACCTTGAGCTTGGTGACTCTGCCCTTGGCTACATTGTAAGAATTGACAACTTCTTGGATGATTTCGAGATGTACATAAGAAAGCAGGAGGACAAGCTTGATAGACTTGAAATGATACAGAAATCCATTGAGGTTGAGCTTAAGGCGGACGACGAATACACCGAAAGGATTGAGAGCTTAACCGAAAGAATTAAGAAGCTTGATGAAAAGTTAGGAGTGAACAAGAGCAAATGAGTAAATTACCAACACTTATCCCAACCCTTAGTGTTGACAGGACCGTTAGCATCCTGTCAAGCGCTTATATTTCCGCAGTTAAGACGGGCACGCCCTTTAAGAAAATCCCCTCAGTTATGCTGTGGGGACCTCCCGGCGTAGGTAAGTCCCAAGCCATTCGTCAGGTGGCGAAGGAGATTGAAAGAGAGACGGGCAAAAGGTGCGTTGTAACCGACGTGCGCCTGCTCCTTTTCAACCCGATTGACCTGCGAGGTATCCCAACCGCCAATGCTGACAAGACCTTGGCTGTTTGGCTAAAGCCGCAGATTTTCCAAATGGATGAAAGCCCAAGCGTTGTAAACATTTTGTTCCTTGATGAGATTTCCGCAGCGCCCCAGTCCGTACAGGCAGCCGCTTACCAAATTACCCTTGACAGGATTGTGGGCGAGCATAAGCTCCCCGACAACTGCATAGTTTTGGCGGCGGGCAACAGGGTAACTGACAAGAGCGTTGCGTTTAAAATGCCAAAGGCGCTTGCCAACCGTTTTTGCCATATGGAGGTGGAATCCAACTTCGACTCCTGGAGGCGTTGGGCGGTGGAAAGCGGCGTTTCTCCTAAGGTTGTGGGCTTCCTTTCCTTCAAGCACGATTACCTTATTCAAAATGAGAGCGAGGTTGATAACCTTGCCTTCCCAACGCCCCGTTCCTGGGAGATGGTTAGCAACCTGCTTAATATGGTAAACCAGGACCACGAGTCCATTTACCAAATGATTGCGGGCTGTGTCGGCAGCGGCGTTGCCGGTGAGTTTAACTCCTGGTGCAGGGTGTTTAAAACACTGCCGTCCATTGAGGATATTTTTAACGGCAGGTGCAATGTTGTACCCAAGACTACGGACGCCCTTTACGCCCTTGTTTCCTCTATGGTATCCTACGCAAGGGAGCATAAGGACAAGCTGAGGCTTATTGAAAACTCCATTGAATACTCAAACAAGCTGCCTGCTGACTTCTCCGTTGTTCTTATTAGGAACTATATGGCAATTGAGCCTGACTACCGCGACAGGCTGATGACACTGAACACCTTCAAGAATTGGGTGAGAACACGAGGTAAATTTTTAAATGGCGTATGATAAGAGCTTTTTAGATGAGTGCGGAAAGCGCCTGATGAGAGCCAGGCTTTCCCTGCTTGTGAACCACGGCTTCTTCGGTCTTATGCTCAGCCATATGATATTTACAATTGATGAGGAGTGCGAAACTGCGGCAACAGACGGAGAGCGCATTTACTTTGGCCCCGAATTTATGAAAAACCTAAGCGACAGTGAGCTTGAATTCGTCCTTATGCACGAAATTATGCATGTTGCCCTATTCCACTGCTACCGTGACGAGGACAGGGACCACACCCTGTTCAATGTGGCAACGGATATTGTGGTAAACTCCAACATTATGCACTCCTTGGGGGACGATGTTAAGAAAATCACCCTTAAGAAATACGGAGAGTCCATGCACAAGGTTCCCGACGGCAGGGAGGGCTACCTTTTTACCGCGGAGGAGGTTTACGATATGATTGCCTCCAAGCTAAAGGGAAAGAAGCCCCAAGGCGGTCAAGGAAGCGGAAACGACAAAGGAAGCTCCAAGACAGGAAAGGGCAGGGCTTCCCCCGACAGCAACCTTGGTGGCAAGGGAAAGGGCGCTGGGGGCGACGGCGACGATGGGGACAAGGGCGACGGACAGATTTTCCACGACGACCACTCCAAGTGGGGCGCATTTGACCCCGACAAGGCGGAGAAGCTACACGACATTTGGGCAAAGCATTTGGAGGATGCCGCCAATGTAATATCTATTTTGGAGGGCAGTGACCAATGCGGCTCAATGCCTATGTGCGCAAAGCGACTTTTGGAGGAGCTTAAGAATGTGGAAACGGACTGGAAAGCATTGCTTAATGACTTTGTGCAGGAGGAGATATGCGACTACTCCTTCTCTCCCCCTGACAGAAGATTTAGCGAAACGGACTTTTTCCTACCCGATTACAACGAAAAGGATGAAAGCGTTAAGAACATACTGTTTATGATAGACACCTCAGGCTCTATGTCCGACGCTATGATTAGCAAGGCGTACAGCGAGGTGCGAGGCGCAATTGAGCAGTTTGGCGGCAAGCTGGAGGGCTGGCTTGGCTTCTTTGATGCCCAGGTGGTAAAGCCGCAAAAGTTCTCCACTGTTGAGGAGTTTAAGATTATCCGCCCATACGGCGGAGGCGGCACACGCTTTGACATTATCTTTGACTACGCTGTAGAGGAGATGGAGGAAAAGCCCGCCAGCATTATTATACTAACCGACGGCTATGCCCCGTTCCCAAAGATTGAATGCACCGAGGAAATCCCTGTTTTGTGGATTATTAACAACAAGGATGTTACCCCGCCTTGGGGAAAGATTGCGCGAATTTCAGAAAGATAAAAAAGACTGTTGCAGTGATGCAACAGTCTTTTTTAGTTAAACCAAGCTTTTATAGTATCAAGCAAGCTTCCGTCATAAACTCTTATGCTCCAGTACTGAGGAGCCTCATTGAAAATTGCCAAGTGAACTATCATAAAGGTGGTGTCAAGAATAATAAGCATACCCAAGGTAAGGGTTACTATCTTGGCAAATTTGAAGCTGACCTTTGTTCTTATAAGGTTAAGCAAAGGCTTATAAATAAGCTTGAATATGAGATATGCGCCCAAGCCGAAGCCAAAGGTGGAGGGCAAGCTTGTATATTGGGTAAGCTCCCCCGGCCAGCCCGAATAGTTCCAAAGAGAAACGCCGAAAAGAATGTCCCAAAGGTTGCCCACAACAAGCTCACCTAAGAAAACGAAGGCGCAAATTAGCAAGAAGCTGAACAGGTTAGAAAGAATAACCGACCTTTTGCTTCTTTGTTTAAAGATTTTTTTGCCGAAAAGCACCAAATCATCAGGGTCACCCAAAGCAATATGGAATGCTAAAACAATTAGGGCGTATGGGGAGATAAACGGTAAAATATGATATTTACTGTCTAAAACACCGTGGGTAATAAGCTTCATCACATTCTCGGCAAACCAACCGAGAAAGGCAACGCCAATGCCGAAAAAGTACAAATATACCAGCTCAACGCCAAGTATTTTAAACCTTTTTTCAGGCTTTTCCTCTGCCTGCGGCGGGGTGGCAGCCTCACTGCTGTTTTCAGTGGTTTGGTCAGCTATTTGATTCTTCTCCACTTCTGCTTTCTTCTCCATTTATGCTTTCCTTTCTTTTGTACTCAAAGTACGAATAGGTTGAGTATTTACTTGCTCTTTCCTTCATTGCGTTATAGGTAAGGTCACGCAAATATTTTGCGTTTTCCACCTTTGAAAGACCCTCCTTAGGATAGAACGGACCGTCAAGATAAGTAACCGCCTTAGGCTTTTTGCCGAGCCACTTTTTTTGGAAGCAGGTTGTCATTGCCACAACAGGGGCATTTGCAATTAAGGCGTATCTAAAGCTATCCTCGGCAAAGGGGCGGATGCCCGTATAAAAGGGCCAAACGTGCGCCTCGGGATAGACTGTAACCGTGTGCCCGTCACCAATCCTCTTTTTTACGCACTTTAGGAGCTGAAGCTGCTGTGATCTATCCTGACTTAAGGGTATTAAACCAAGGGAGTTCATAAGGGGCAAAAGGGCTGTTAAGGAGTTTGCCTGCTCACCTGTAATAATGTAATTGCGCCTTTTCCAGCTAACAAGGTTAGGGATAAAGGCATCCCCCATAATGGTGGCGTGGTTACCGAAAATAAAAAAGCCGCCCTTAATATTTTTAATTACCTTCTTGTTTCTAAGCCTATGCCAAAACTTGATTTTAACATAGAGCCAAGCCAAGGGGCGGACAATTATCCTATAAATGAAAAACTCAAACAGTCTTACGAAAATGTTTTTATGAACATATTTGTATTTCTTAGGTATAGGGGTGATTTTTTTAACGGTTGTGCCAAAGTCATCCTTTAACTCATCCTCATAATAAAATGTTTTTTTCATATACCCTCAATGTCGTTATTAATGGAGTGCTCCACAACCTCCCACCGATTTTTAATAAACAACGCCCTTAAGGCGGCAACAACATAGGATGCCAAATAGATGGGGTGGTAGAACACGGTTTTCACCTTGTTTTTTGAAGTAATGCTTGCCCTGCCCTTCTCTATATGGAAAAGGTACACGGTTAAAAGCATTATTATTAGGTACACAAGACCTAAAACAATAATGATGCGGATTAGGAACAGGTGGGCAATGCCCCAGCCAAGGGCGGCGCTTACAATTGCGCCCACAATACTGTTCACCACATATGCAATTGCATCAATGGCAAGAACAAGCATAGGCATAGTGCCAAAGCGCATAATTTGTATATCCTTGTTTTTCGGCATACGCTTTGCATATTCCTTTTTCATCTTGCGGTAGCCTATCCTTACAACGAAATAGCCCTTGACCCATCTTGTCCTTTGAATAATGGACTGCCACCAGGTCCTTGGCTGCTCATCATAATAAATCGCATCCTCAACAAAGCAGCTCTTAACCCCGTTGCACATAGCAAAGGTGGAAAACTCGTAGTCCTCGGTTAGGGAGTAGAACTTCCAGCCACCGAGGCGGCGCAGGATTTCTGCGCTTACGAAGAAGCCTGTACCTGTAAAGGTTATGCCCAAGCCAAGGGCGGTTTTGCTCTTGTTTTGGATACTGTTTATAATTGTAAAGGTAAGGGCTGATGAGGACGAAACGGCAGATGCGTTCCAATCCTTATTATTCCTGTTGCCGCAGGCAGCCTCATAGCCTGCCTGAAATGCATCACTCATCTTAGACAAAAAATCCGGTGTGACCACATTGTCCGCATCTAAGATAAGAAAGGCATCATAAACATCATTTTCCTTAAAAATATTGGAAATGCACTCGTCAAGAGCATGTCCCTTGCCTGTGTTCGCCAAATTCTGCCTTAAAAATACACTAACGCCATCGTATTTTTTACATATCTCAACGGTGGGGTCATCCATGCTCTCCACAATAACATACGGGTGGAAATATTCCTTGGGATAGTTTGATTTATATAACGCGCTTAAGTTGCTTTCAATAACCGCGGACTCATTTCTTGCGGGAATGATAACCGCAAAGCTTGTCCTTTTTTCACTATGCTCAATTTTAAGCTTTTCCTTTTTGCACCCTGAGCAGCAAACAGCAAGAACAAGGAAGCTCACAACACAAAGAAGCGCCACAGCCACACAAGCAAGCTCAATATAAAAGAAAGCCTCCACTTAAATTTCTCCTAAATAATATAATAATATAATTGACGGGTTCATTATAACACTATTCAACCAAATTAGCAATAGTTTATGTAATTATGAACATAATGTTACAAAATTTTTATTTTGAGTTTAGTGTTGACCCCAAAGCCTTCCTGTGATATACTCATTTTGAGGTGATATATATGAAAATTTTATTTTTAGGCACAGGTGCGGCGGACTTCCCACAGGATAAAACCGTTCACGGATTTAGGCGTACCTCCTCTGCCTTAATTGACTCATCTATACTTATCGACCCCGGCCCCTGGGTGCTTGATGCAATAGAGGAATTTGGGGTGGATGTAAAAAAAATCAAATATATACTTAACACCCACCTGCACGACGACCACTACTGCAAGGACACCTTGGACTATTTATTGACACAGGGTGCCACATTTGTAGAAACAAAGGACAAGGATGTGCTATCCTTAGGGGATTACACAGTTGAGGCTTACCGCGGAAACCACACAGAGAAGGTGTGCCATTTTATTATAAAAAATGGGGAGGCGTGTCTGTTTTACGGCCTTGACGGAGCTTGGCTACAGTATGAGGAAATTAGAGCTATATGGAAGCACAAGCCCAGCTTGGCAGTGTTTGATGCCACTGTCGGCTTTGTTGAAAAGGACTGGCGCGTATTTGAGCATAACAACCTAAACATGGTTATTGAAATGAAAAAAAGCATTGATACCGATATTAAAAAATATGTTATTTCCCATATGGCATACACATTGCACACCGACCACCAAACCCTCTGCCGTGAAATGGAAAAGCACGGCATTACAGTTGCTTACGATGGGCTTGAAATTGAGTTTTAACATAAATCATAACCACCAGTGCAACTGGTGGTATGCACACCCCTAGAAGGGGTCATTACAGGCTTAACCTCTCAAGAGGTGCCGAAATTTTATCATAGCATTACACGCACAGCACTCCGTAAAGCGGACTGATTTTAGGCTCCTTTGTGTAAAGGGAGCTGTCGCAAAGCGACTGAGGGATTGTTCCTCATAATCTTACAACCCTTCCGTCTTGCTTCGCAATCCACCTTTCTCGCTGCGGCTCGGTCACACCACGGCTCTAACACTCCCCGAGTGTTATTCAGTACCGTGGTGCCACTTCGTTACCTTACACAGGGGAGGCTTTCTTTTTTATGGGCTTGCGTTAAGCTCGCCCAAATTCATTGCAGTTCCTCTCGTCTTTTTCCCCTAGTAGAACTAGGGGTTTATTTCCACGCCTAAAAGGCACCAACTAAAAAAAGACACTTGCAGGATTTTGCAAGTGTCTTTTTTTATTTTGTATAGGTTAGCTCAATTTCCTCGTTTTTATTTAAGGAAAGGAGCTTGTAGCCCTCATATTTACTGCTTGAAAGCTTACCGCTATCAGTTACAAGGGTGTAGCCCTTTAAGCCAACATTAACCGCCTTGCCAAGCAAGGATTTAATTTTAACCTTAACCTCATTTTCATTCCAAGCAATTGAAAGCTCAAAGCCGCCGCGGGCGCATATGCCTTCAATGCTACCCTTATTAAGCTCCTTGGGAAGGGCGGGCAAAAGCTTAAGCTTATCGTTGTCGGAATAAAGAAGCATTTCATAAACCGCAGACACAAAGCCCATATTGGCATCAACCTGATAGGGCGCATGACCTGCGTGCATATACTTTAAGGTAACACCCATATTACGCCAGTCGTTATGATAGGTATACAGGTTCTTGCCTGTGCAGAAGCGAATAAGCAAATCAAGACACTCCTTCGCCCCTTTTCCGTCATTTAACCTTGCAAAGATGTTTGCCATATGGGCAAGGCTCCAGCCTGTTTGGGACTTCAAGCCTATTACAAGGCGCTTGCTTACTGCCACCCTCATAGCCTCGAAAAGCCTTGGGTTATTCTCCTCATTCACCTCAAAGCCCGGGAAAAGAGGGTAGATGTGGGACTGATGGCGGTGGTGGTAGTTATCCTTAAAGTCGGGGTGCATCCACTCCTTAATTGCGCCGTCCTCATTATTTTGATATTCGGGGATACAGGCTAGCATCCTTTCCCACTCCGCCCTTTTTTCAGCATCGATATCCAAGGCGCGGCTTGCGCTGACAAGGTTGGAAAGAAGCTCCTTAAGCAGGGCAAAATCCATTGTGGAGTTTATGGAAACGCTGATTTGGCGGGCACCCTCAAAGTCACCGTCCGGGTTATTCTCGGGAGAGTTGGAGGGGTAGAACTTTATCTTGCCGTTTTTATCGTAAACAACAAAGTCCTCATAGAACTGCGCCGCCTCCTTCATAAAGGGGTATGCCCTCTCCCTTAAGAAGCTCTCATCCCCTGTATAGAGATAATAGTCATAGTAAATTGCGCTTATCCAAGCGGAGCTGCCTGTCCAGTAAAGAACATGGGGCTGGATATTTTCCTTTTTGCCGTTGGAGTTATCCATAAACAATGGCAGCAAAATACCGCGGCAGCCAAACAGGTTCTTGGCGTTTTCCCTATAATCATCCATAAATTTTTCGTACAGGTTGAAAAGAGGCAAAGCAGCCTCACTTAGGTTGCCTGCGTACGCCTGCCAATATGCCATTTGGATATTTTCATTATTAAAGAAGGTACACGCCCAAGCAGGGGAATATGCGCCGTTCCACATACCCTGCAGGTTTGCAGGAAACTCGCAGCCAACGGAGGAGGAAATAAGCAGGTATCTGCCAAAGTCCGCCATTTTTTCGATAAAGCGGTTGTCCACCTTGCCTTGGTAGCTATCAAGGAAAAGCTGCTCATTTGAGGTGTTTGGCTCGTTTGTTAAGGTCAATCGGGTTTTATTGAACAGGCGCGCAAAGTCACTGCCCTGCTCCCTTAGCATTGTTTCAAAGTCCTTTTGGCACTTATCAACCACCGCCCTCATTTCTTCAAAGGAAAGGGGTGTTTTATCCATATTAAATACAAGAGTTATCTCTGTTGCATTTTCGATTTTTATGTAGTCCTTTAAGGCTACCTCACCGGTCATACCGATATTTAAGCTTGTATCACTGCCGCCTGACACAATATCACCGTCGGTGCTATGAACCTTGACAATGCCTGCAAAGTGAAGCTTGCCCCCTGTTTTGCTCTCGGAATACACATATCCGTCCTTGGCAAAGCTCTTAAACTCGTCACAGTAGAAATTATCCACGTAGTCAGCCATATCGTGCCTTTCCAAGGAAATTTTAACGGAAAACGGCTTTGTTTTCTTTAGGTTTATTACTACTGCGCGCTCACGCTGAGAGGCAAAGACTGTGCGCAGGCATTCTTCCCCATTTTCTGTATAGGAAACGGTGCAAACGCCCCTTTCCATATCAAGCTCGCGGATGTAGTTTTCGGGGGCTGCCTCGGTTTCAAAAATCATATGAATATCAAAGGCGGGGAAAAACTTACCCTTATTTGACCTAAAGTCGGTTTTCTTAATTATGTCTGTATAATAGGTGTTTGCCTCCTTGTACTCACCCTTGTCCATTAAGGCGCGCACCTCTTTTAGCGCGTAGGAAATATTAGGGTAGCCCTTGTCACAGGTCCAGTTGTACAAAGCCTCGTGATTTATCAAAATTCTTTCATCATATACACAGCCGTACACGCTTGCGCCCAAGGTGCCGTTGCCTAAGGGTGTGGTGTCGTTCCAGCACTCGGCAGGGTATGCGTTGATAATTTTCTTTTCCATTTTTGTCTCCTTTGATGTGGGGTAGCTTTTGATGCAAATAAAGTATAGCATAATACTAAATAAAAATCAATTTATTATTGAAAAATTGTGCATTATGTGATATTATAGACTTATTGAGCAAGCACAAAATATCGCTCAATTAAGGAGATTACTATGTTTGAAATTGCAAAGGACCCTAAGGTCTGGGAAAGAGTAAGAAATGATGAGGCATTTGCCCGCCACAGAAAAGAAATCAAGGCAAAATACGATAAGGTGTTTCAAATCCGCCCAAGGGCTTCAAATGCTTGGGATGTTTTGGAGTACCCTTACCACAACCCAAACAAGCCCGATTCATTCCACCAGCTACAGTCCTCTGCTCTGATGGCTTTGATATATCCTGACAACGAGGAGTATTTTAGAAGCTTAGTTGAGACTGTTTGGGAAATTTGTAACGAATATACCTGGGCGCCCTTAGGACACTATAACGGATATTACGACAGAACCCCTAAGGACTTTGACCCCGGTCTTATTGATATTTTCGGCGCGTCCCTCGGCTTTTCAATGGCGGAGATTAAAAACCTGTTTAAGGACCGCTTCCCTAAGCTTTTGGTTGACAGAATGACATATGAGATAAGAAGGCACACAATTGAGCCGTTCCTTACAAGAAAGTTCTTCTGGGAGACACACAACAACAACTGGACTGCTGTTTGCACAGGCGCGGTTGGCGGCGTCCTTATGTATGAGGACCCAGAGGAGTTTATGCGCCAATTTCCAAGATTGCAAGCAGCAATGGAGTGCTACCTAAACAGCTATGATGATGACGGAATGTGCGTTGAGGGTACTGCTTATTGGGGCTTTGGCTTTGGCTTCTTTGCTACCTACGCTATGCTTTTGCGCGAGTTCTCAAACGGCAAATATGACTGGCTTGCCAACCCTAAGGTTAAAGCAATTTCCCAATTTGTGCAAAAGATGTTCTTACAGCCTAATGTGCTTGCCCTGTTTAGCGATGTTAACATCCACGAGGGCTATTGGGTAGGCTTGCCCCATATGCTAAAGACGGTTTACGGCGATGCTATTGAAAACCTGCCAAGCGACCAGGCAACCATTATCACCTACCACCATTGGGCATTTTCAGTTCGCTCCTGCGTTTACTTTAACCCCGACTATGTGGGCAAGGAGCTAAAGAACGAAACATATTTTGCTCCTGTTTCCAACTACTTTACAAAGCGCACAGACAACTACGGCTTTGCCTTAAAGGGCGGAAACCATTGGGAGAGCCACAACCACCAGGATGTTGGCTCCTTCATCCTTGCAAGGCACAACAAGCAAATCTTCTGTGACTTTGGCTATATCGGCCCTGCATACACCCCGGGCTACCAAGGCTCAAGGCGTAACGAATATTTCCAGCCATCCTCATTTGCGCACAACCTACCATACTTTAACGGCAAGGGCGAGGGCGGTGACTGGACAGGTAAGGCACGGGCTGTTTACAACGAGGAAACCGGCACGGTTTATATGGACTTTACAAACGGCTATGATGTAAAGCGTGTCCACACAACACTCCAAAAGGCTGAAAGAACCTTTAAGCCGACGGATGATAAGATTGAAATGCACGATAAATTCACCTTCTCCGAGCCTGCGGTTATAACTGAAAGGTTTGTTACAACCATTAAGCCGCGTATTGAGGGTGACACGGTTTATCTTGACGATGTGCGCCTAACCTGCCAGTGTGATGCCACTCTCTTTGTGGTTGAGCAGCCGTACACCGACCAGCTCCCCGATGAAAAGGGACGCTACGACCGTATATGCTACCTGCTTGACTACACCTTAAACGGTGACAACACCGAATTTAAGGCTACCATTGATTTTATAAATTAACCTTAAGGGGCTTTTGGCTTTTTGCTAAAGGTCCCTTTTATAAACTGTGGGTTGATTTTTTGGTGGCTGAATTGTATATTGAATTAACATATGCTCTGTGTTAAAATTAATGTATATTGTTTTATTAATTAGGGAAGAGGTGACAATGTGACTATTGGTGAAAGAATTAAATATTACCGTATGGAGCAGGGCATTACTCAGGAAAAGCTTGCCAGTGAGCTTTACATCTCCAACCAAGCAATTTCCAAATGGGAAAGAAACGCGAGCCTGCCCGATGTTTCCTTAATTCCGAAAATTGCACATATCCTTGGGGTTTCCTGCGATGCGCTTTTTGTTGACAGCTTTGAGGATGTGGATAAGGAGCTTAACGAAATAATTAAAAAGGCTGAACAGCTATCGGTAAACAACGCAGATGAGTACAGGCAGGGTGTTTCCCTTTTAGAAAGGTCCCTTGACAGATATCCTAAGGCGTGCGCCCTTAGGTTAGCCCTTGCCGAGGTTTATTTAAAGGGCATTGATTTTCTCGGATATGAGGGGTATGCCGAAAGAATTATCGACCACGGAGAGTATGTGCTGAACCACAGTGAGGAAATGACAGAAATTTTCCGCGCTATACAGCTACTTTGCTATACATACAGGCTGACAGGAGACCTGGACAGGGTCCGTGAGCTTGCAAGCCAAATGCCCAGCTTAGAGCTATGCAAGGAGGCGCTTTTATACCATTCCCTGCCAAAGGAGGACTACAAAAGCGGAATGTCGAGCTATATCCTAAAGCTTTTAGACACGGCGGAGGCAATGCTGAATGTGCTTGTCTATCCAAATGACACAAGGGAAATAAAGGAGCAAATTAATAAGCTAAAGGAGATTGCTTTAAGCAAATTTTAAAAGCCTGCTGTCTTTGACGACTGCAACAATCTTCAAGCTATTTATTGCCCACTCTCTGAGCAACCTCCAATGGGTGGAAATGACAGCGAGCTAATCGGCTGGCACCGGTACTGGGACGCATATGGTGTCAACAGACACGACTGTGTATGCTGGGGACACGACCGACCTGTTGAAGAATAAGGGCAAGGAATTAAAAGTATATAATACAAAAAGGTAGATTTTTTTCCAAATCTACCTTTTTGTGTTATTTCTCTTTTTTAATTGCTTTTATTCCCTTTTCGGTTAGCATAACGTCGCAGTGCTTATCAAAGCGACCCTTGGGGAGCGTATTAAGTATAAATTCAGAATAAACAACGCCAATGGTGCAACCGTTGAAGGTGTGCATAAACTTATCATAATAGCCCTTGCCGTAGCCTAAGCGATAGCCGTACACATCAAAGGCAAGACCGGGCACATAGCAAACCGCACTGCCTGTTTCGGTTTTGGGGTCATAAACGGGGGCATCCTCCCTTGGCTCCCTTATGCCGTAGGCGCAGGGGGAAAGCTCATCTTCACTTGTTACAAAGTGGAACTTCATCGTCCTTTCCTCCACATTGCAGCGGGGAAAGGCGACCCTTTTACCCTTTTTTATAGCCTCGTGGAAAATAGGCATAACATCTATTTCCGATTTGATTGGGGCATACAAAAGAATTATGTCTGCATACCTAAAGCTGACCAAGGAGGTGGCAAGGGCGCAAATACCCTCATCCATTGACTTGTGTAGGTCCTTATCTATTGCGTTTCTTCTATCTGAGCAGTCTTTTCTTATAATGTCCTTTTCTCTCTTGATAGGTGTCATCATTTTTCCTTTCCTCAGCGAGCGCTATCAATAAAGCACTGCCTCTTTTAGCTGTTCTCTTACTTTCTTGCCGCAAAGCGCCTCTACTATTTCCAAGCCGAAGTCATGGGAAGAGCCCATTGCCCTGCCTGTAATAATTTTTCCGTCACGCACAACTCCTTGGTTGACGATTGTGGCGCCTATAAGCTCCTTTTCAAAGCCCGGATAGCAAACGGCGCGCTTACCCTTTAAAATTCCCCTCTTACCAAGAATGAAGGGGGCGGCGCAGATGGCGCAAATAAACTTACCCTCATCATTTGCCCTTTTTATCATTTTATCGACTACCGCGCTGTTGTCAAGGTTGGTTGAGCCGGGCAAGCCACCCGGCAAAATAACCATATCGAACTCGCTTTCGAGGTCAAGCTCGTTTTCTGTAATATCACAAACAACAGGGATGCGGTGGGAGCCGTTTGCAACCCTGCCGCTAACACCGACGGTTGTAACCTCAACCTTAGCGCGCCTTAGAAAATCAAGAACGCAAAGCGCCTCAATTTCCTCAAAGCCGTCTGCCAAAAACAAATATACCATTATAGCTTACCTACCTTACCGTAAATTTCAGCGGCTATATCCTCACGGGTGCGGATTTTCTCCCCCTCGTAGCATTTTATCTGCTCCCAGCCCAGCCTTTTGCAGGAATAAAGGGCGGCATCATAGCACTTTGCCATATACTCCGTATCCTTTTCGTGGATATCCATCTTTTGCCCTGTTGTGTCACTCCTGCTCTTAACAAGAGAAAGTGAAAGCCTTGGGGGAAGCTCAAGATACAAAACCATATCGGGCTTTGGCAAGCCAAGCTTGTTAAACTCAAAGTCCCAAAGCCACGCAAGGAAGCCCTCCCACTCGCCCTCTAGGAGCTTGGACAGCTGGTGAACTGCGTTTGCGGTTGTGTACCTATTTGCCACCACATAGGTGTCAGGGTCTAAGATGTCCTTTTTCCAATCTGTAACATAGCTTACATACCTGTCGGTTGCGAAAAACATAGAGGATGCGTAGGCATTTGTGTCCGAGGGCTTGTCCCCCAGCTTACCTTCAAGATACATCCTTACAAACAAGGAGCTGTCCCTTTCGTACATAGGAAAGGACAAAACACGAACGCGCTTGCCCTCGCTTTCAAGCCTTTGCACAAGGATTTCGCTTTGGGTGCCCTTGCCGCTGCCGTCAAGACCGTCGATTGCAATAAATTTTCCCATAATATTTTCCTATTCGTCGTTTCTTCTCATCATTAATTCCTGATAGTCCTCTTTGGAAATAAGGACATCACGGGGCTTTGGTCCGTTTGCCTCACCGATGTAGCCGCACTCCTCCATTTGGTCAATGACCCTTGACGCACGCTGGAAGCCTAAGCTCAGCTTACGCATAAGGAGAGATGAGGAAATCTTACCAAGCTCCACGGCTAAGCCAAGAGCGTTGTAGAACTCGGGGTCAAGGTCGCTGCCGTCACCGCCGTCAGCTTCTCCCTCTCCCACATCCTTGTCGTTCTTAGCAAGCTTTGCCGCATTGTTATCAATCTTTTGCATAACATCCTCATCGTAGTTGGCAGGACCGCTTTCCTTCCAAAAGTCGATAACATCCTGTATCTCATCAACGCTGACATAAGCGCCCTGCACACGGACAGGGGCTAATGCGCCTGTGAGCTTAACAAGCATATCACCCTTGGCAACAAGCTTCTCTGCGCCAACCTCATCAAGAATTGTCCTTGAGTCAACCTGTGAGGGGACACGGAAGGCAATACGTGATGGGATGTTGTTTTTAATAAGACCTGTCAAAACATCAACTGACGGACGCTGTGTACCAATAATAATATGGATACCTGCGGCACGCGCCTTTTGTGTAAGACGGGTAATGTGACCCTCAATATCGGGCACTGCCATTTTAAGGTCGGCAAGTTCATCGATTACAATAACGATACGCGCCATTTTTTCCGCGTCGTAGCCCTTGTCAACCCTATCATTAAACTCTTGAATGTTGCGGACGCCTGCCGCCTCAATTGACATAAAGCGCTCCTCCATTTCGGTAACCGCCCACTGCAAAGCGCCCAAGGACTTCTTAGGCTCGCAAACAACAGGCACCAAAAGGTGAGGTATGCCGTTATAATTGGAAAGCTCAACGCGCTTAGGGTCAATAAGAATGAGCCTAACCTCATCAGGCTTTGCCTTATAAAGAAGGCTGACAAGCAGGGAGTTTATGCACACGGACTTACCCATACCTGTTGCACCCGCAACAAGGAGGTGAGGTGTGCTTTCAATGTCAACATAGATGTTTTCGCCCGCAATACTCTTACCAAGGGCGCAGGTCAGCTTGCTCTTGGCACGGTCAAAGCGTGGGTCCTCAATAAGGTCACGGAGGTAAACAAAGCTAATTGTCCTGTTCGGCACCTCAATACCTATGGCATTCTTACCCGGGATAGGACACTCAATTCTTATGCCCTTTGATGCTAAGTTAAGGGCAATATCATCAACAAGACCCTCGATTGTACGAACACGCACGCCCTTTTCCGGCTGAAGCTCGTACCTGGTGATTGTAGGGCCTCTTGTAACATCAACAATCCTTGTGGGTGCCTTAAAGTCGTTTAAGGTATCAACTATAATTTTTGCATTTTCCTGAAGCTCCGCGCGAACATCATCAGAATTACTGTTGTCAGGCTGTGACTTTAAGAAGTACAGTGGCGGGAGCATATAGTTTATCTTTGGCTTTGGTGCCTTAGGCTTTTCCTCAGCCTTAGGCATCTTTTCCACCTTCGGCTTTTCGCACACGGGGGTGGAGTCAACCACAAATGGCTTTTTCTGAACGGCGGACGCCTTGTTTAAAAGCTCCTGCGAGATATAGCTATTCTCCTCATTCGGCTTTTCCTCTACCTTCTTTACAGGCTCGGACACATAAGGCTCCTCGTCCTCTTCATCCTCAATTGGGTCAAATTTGCCGCTGTCATCATCACCTTCAGCAAAGTCATCCTCATCGAAGCCGTCATCGTCGAGGTCATCTTCATCAAGGTCATCCTCATCGAAGTCGTCCTCATCAGAGTCATCCTCATCAAGGTCGTATTTAGATTTAGACACGGTAAGCTCTGCCGTGAAGACGCCGCCCTCCTCGGAATTGTCCTCCACATAAGGCTCAAGCTGGCTTGGAATATGCTCGGTCTTTGCATTAATCTCGTTAACATCCAGGTCCTCGTAGCCAAGAACCTCCTCATCATCCCCTGTGTTCCCATCATCAACAGAGATAACCCTTGTTTCATCAAGGTATTCATTCGGGGCATCAAGCTCTAAGCTATCCTCATCATCAAAAACCTCAATCTTTTTAGGATTTGTCGGCTTAACCTTCTTTTTAGGATTTGCTTTAAGCGCCTGCGCCTTCTTCTTTTGAGACTTTTTGCCCTTGAACATTGAGCGAGCCATATAGGCAGGGGTAATGTTAAACATTTGTAGAATCATAAACACCAAAATAAGGGTAATTATGATGACACCAACAATATTGTTGATGTTAAGAAGCAACTTGCCCAGCAAGCCGCCCACAACTCCGCCGCCGTTTGCCGCCTTGCCGAAATCGTAAAAGGTTGACACGGTGTATGAGTCAAGCTCCGGATAGCTGCCAACCTGGATAAGATATTGCATTGTGGAAAAGCACATCAGCGTAAAAACGGAGCAAACCAGCCTGCGAATACAGCAGCCGCGCTTAATATCGTAGTTCCACATTATTGCGTGATATATTAAGAAAATCGGCAAAAAGTAGGTTGCAAAGTTTGAAAATGCACCGTACAAGCCGTTACGAATGGTATTACCGAAATCCCCCGCTAAGCCCGAAAGTGAAAAAAGCACAAACGCAGCAATAACCGTAAGGATATACGGCATCAATTTATTTAAAGCCTTACCGAAGGCGCTCTTTTTTTTAGTTTTCTTGGCTTCTTTTTTCTTTGAGTCCTTCATTACTCGTCCTTTCTTAGTTTAAATTCCATTGTTTACAGGGTGTATGTCCTGCCTATCAATGTAATACTAACAGTATGTATAGATATATCATAACAGAAATATTTTAAAAAAACAATAGATTTTTGGCAAAAGTAAAAAATTTTTTAGAGGTTTTATGCTTAAAAGAATTTTAAATTCAAAATTTGGGGTTATTGCTGCATTTTGTGTTTTCTCCCTTCTTGGCGGCGCGGTAAACGGCTTTCTCGGCACGGGCGGCGGTATTATATTTATTTATATGCTCACATCCGTTGCGGGTGTTAACAAAAAGGATGCATTTGCCACCGCACTTTGTGCAACCGTTCCTATTTCCGCCATTACGCTTTTCACCTATGCAAGGGCTTCTCAGGTTGATTTTTCCCTCATTGGGCGAATATGGCTCCCTGCCCTTGTTGGGGGCTTGTTTGGTGCGTTTTTGGTGGAAAAGCTTAACACCTTGTGGCTTAATACAATTTTTGCCTCCTTGGTAATTTACTCGGGGGCGTGTCTGATTTTGAGGTGATTTATGTGGATTTTGGTATCGTTTTTCATATCGGCGCTAATGGGTATGGGAGTTGGCGGAGGGGGACTTTTTGTAATTTACCTGACCCTGTGTATGAATTTCCCTCAAATTTTAGCACAGGGCACCAACCTTTGCTTTTTCGTTATTGCAGGGTCAGGCTCCTTAATCTATCATTTAAAGAAGAGAAAAATCAAGCTATGGCACGCCCTTTCCCTCATTCTTTTCGGCGCCATAGGTAGCCTTGCCGCCTCCCATTTTCTCTCCTTTATTGATCCGAAATACCCACGGATTGCCCTGGGTGCACTTCTTATTATTAGCGGAAGCATCACTATATATAACGCGCTTATTAAGAGAATTGTAAAAAAATTCAAAAAAACTCTTTACAAATAGAAATGTTTGTGCTATAATACCACACGAGCGCCAATACCGAGCTTGCGGATACCGCCCAATAGGGCATTCACCAGCCGCCTGCACAGTATTTGGGCTTAATAAAAATTTATGAGGTGAAAAAAATGAACAAGAACGAAATTATTGCACAGTATGCAATACACGAGGGTGACACAGGTTCTCCTGAGGTACAGATTGCTCTTCTCACAAGCCGTATCAACAACTTGAACGAGCATTTGAAGAAGAACACACATGACCACCACAGCCGCAGAGGCCTTTTGAAGATGGTTGGTCACAGACGTAACCTCCTTGGCTACCTCCAGAAGGTTGACATTGAGAGATACCGTGCTATCGTTGAGAAGCTCGGCTTGAGAAAGTAATTTTAAGTCGGCAACGGTTAAAAGAAAATAACCCGCAGGGTGAAAATTGGCTGTGCAAAACCTTGCACAGCCAATATTTTCTTTAAAGCTCACTAACAAAGCTCATTTGCGTGACGAGATAGCAGTTAACCAAGAATCAAATTTCTTTGGTATTTGGTTAAATGCTATGTCCTCTCACGCTAAAATAAATTTTAAATTAGGAGGAATTCTAAAATGGCAAAAATGTTTAAAGAAAAGGTTTTTGATAATTACAAGGTTTATGAGTATGACCTTTGCGGCAGAAAGCTCGTTATCGAAAACGGCAAGATGGCAGGTCTTGCAAACGGTAGCGTTTTGGTACGCTACGGCGAAACAGTTATTCTCTGCTGTGCTACAGCATCCGCGGCTCCGCGTGAGGGCATCGACTTCTTACCCCTTTCCGTTGACTACGAGGAAAGAATGTATGCAGTTGGCAGAATCCCCGGCGGTTACTTAAAGAGAGAGGGCAAGCCCTCCGAAAAGGCTGTTCTTACAGGCCGTGTTATTGACCGTCCTATCCGTCCGTTGTTCCCTAAGGATTTGAGAAACGATGTTAACCTTTCATTAACTGTTCTTTCAGTTGACCCTGACTGCTCACCTGAAATCACCGCTATGATTGGCGCTTCCATCGCTCTTTCCATCTCCGACATTCCGTGGAACGGTCCTATCGGCGGCTTGTTCGTTGGTATGGTTGACGGCAAGATTGTTCTTAACCCAACATATGAGGAAAGAAAGAACTCTATCCTTGAGCTTACAGTTGCAGCCTCTGAAAAGAAGGTTGTTATGATTGAGGCAGGCGCTAAGGAAGTATCTGACGACGATATGTACAACGCAATTATGCTTGCGCACGAGGAAATTAAGAAGCTTATTAAGTTCATCAACCAAATCGTTGAGGAGGTTGGTAAGCCTAAGTTTGCATACCCATCCTGCGAGCTTGACCACGATATGTTCGATGAAATCTTCGCTTTCTGCGAAAAGGATGTTATGGAGGCTCTTGACACTGACGACAAGAATGTTCGTGATGCTAAGATGCAGCCAATTATTGAAAATATCGTTGCTACATTCGAGGAAAAGTACGAGGATATTAAGACAATTATCGGCGAGCTTATCTACAAAATTCAGAAGAAGATTGTTAGAAGATGGTTGCTCAACGACAAGAAGCGTGTTGACGGCCGCGGTATGAACGATATCCGTCCTTTGACCGCTGAGGTTGGTATGTTTAAGAGAGTTCACGGTAGCGGTATGTTCACCCGTGGACAGACACAGGTTATGACCTTGGCAACTCTCGGTCCTATCTCCGACAGCCAGATGCTTGACGGTCTTGATGACGAAACAGAAAAGAGATATATGCACCACTACAACATGCCCGGCTACTCCACAGGCGAGGCTAAGGCATCCAGAACTCCGGGCAGACGTGAGATTGGCCACGGTGCTTTGGCAGAGCGTTCACTCGTTCCTGTTCTCCCTTCAGTTGAGGAGTTCCCATACGCTATCCGTCTTGTTTCCGAGGTTATTTCCTCTAACGGCTCCACTTCACAGGCTTCTGTTTGCGGCTCCACACTTGCACTTATGGACGCAGGTGTTCCGATTAAGGCTCCTGTTGCAGGTATCTCCTGCGGTCTTATCACCGCTGAGGACGGCTCTTGGGACACTATGATTGACATTCAAGGTCTTGAGGACTTCTACGGAGATATGGACTTTAAGGTTGCAGGTACACACAAGGGTATTACATCCATCCAGATGGACTTAAAGATCGACGGTCTTACACCTGAAATCATTAAGAGAGCATTTGAGCAGACACATAGAGGCCGTGACCAAATCATTGATGAAGTTATCTTGAAGGCTATCGAGGCTCCAAGAGCTGAGGTTTCCGAATATGCTCCTAAGATGGTTTCTATGAAGATTAAGCCTGAAAAGATCCGTGAGGTTATCGGTACAGGCGGTAAGGTTATCCAAAAGATTGTTGCTGACACAGGCGCTAAGGTTGATATCAATGACGAGGGACAGGTATTTATCTCCGCTGTTGATAAGAACGCTATTGAGGCTGCACGTCAGATGATTGCTAACATTGTATTTGAGCCTGAAGTTGGCGCTGTATACAACGCAAAGGTTACAAGAATTATTCCTATCGGCGCATTCGTTGAGTATGCTCCCGGCAGAGAGGGTCTTGTTCACATCTCCAAGCTTGCAAAGGAAAGAACCGAAAAGGTTGAGGACGTTTGCAAGGAGGGTGACGAGTTCCTAGTTAAGTTCTTGGGAATTGACGAAAAGGGACGCGCTAACCTTTCAAGAAAAGACGCACTTTAATTTAAAACAACAAAAAGCTACTGCTTAGCGTAGTGCCCTTAAGGACACTACGCAACGAAATAAATCCCTTTCGGGATTTATGAAATGCACTTTGTGCGTGAAATTCGCCTTTGGCGAGTGAAATGCCTGCGGGCGTGAGGGGATTTATTTCATTTCACATCGAGTGTAGCGAGATATTTCACAATGCGCAATAGCACATTATTTCACGTTTTGCGAGAGCA
>JAFTMJ010000078.1 GCA_017452475.1 Clostridia bacterium
CTCACTCTTCCGTTGATAGGGGCGACCGCATATTTTGTCTCTTTTGTCAAGTCTTTCTTTTAAAATTTTCTTGATTTTTTTCAATAAAAAAAGACCTACCTCTTTCGAAGTAAGTCATTTTTCTTAACTTAATGGTATTGGAATTTTCTGCCCTCTTTTATGTGACTGTGAATTAATAGTTTTCAGCCTTGATTTCAAAGTAAGCCTGCGGATGCGCGCAAACAGGGCAAACCTCAGGTGCCTTCTTGCCAACAACAATGTGTCCGCAGTTGGAGCATTGCCAAATCATTTCCTCATCACGGGAGAATACTAAGCCGCCCTCAACATTTTCAAGGAGCTTCTTGTATCTTTCCTCGTGCTCCTTTTCAATCTTTGCAACCTGCTCGAAAAGGTAAGCAATATGCTCAAAGCCCTCCTCGTGTGCTTCCTTTGCAAAGGTTGGGTACATTTCTGTCCACTCGTAGTTTTCGCCTGCTGCCGCATCGGAAAGGTTGTCAACGGTTGCGCCGATGCCGTCCTTTAGAAGCTTGAACCAAATCTTTGCGTGCTCCTTTTCGTTAGCTGCGGTTTCCTCAAAAATCTTTGCGATTTGTACATATCCGTCCTTCTTAGCCTTGGATGCGTAGTAGGTGTACTTGTTTCTTGCCTCACTCTCGCCTGAGAATGCCGCCATTAAATTTTTTTCTGTTTTTGAACCCTTAAGCTCCATTTTGTTTCTCCTTTAAATTTTATTTTCATCGACACTGTGTCGATAATTTAAGCATTTTTGTGCAAATTCGTTGACCGCCGCCGTGTATTTTTCGGGGTCAACCATATAGCTCATTCCGTGGTCTGCGCCCTCA
This sequence comes from Clostridia bacterium, assembly GCA_017452475.1. Classification (GTDB taxonomy): domain Bacteria; phylum Bacillota; class Clostridia; order Oscillospirales; family CAG-272; genus RGIG2000. The sequence goes on from JAFTMJ010000078.1 coordinate 843, forward strand.
AAGGAATAAAGATATTTTTCACTTGATGCGCTTTTATAAATTGCTTCCGCCATACTAAAGGGCACAAAGGCATCCGCATCACCGTGTAAAATCAAAATCGGTACCTTTGAATTCTGTACGGATTTAACAGCGCTTGCGCTGTTTGGTAAAAAGCCGCCGTAGAGCATAGCACCAATCACAACAAAGGCGTAAATGAAACGGGGCATACCCATATCCCCGCACACCTTTGTAATAACCTCCTTGGGGGAGGAGTACGGACAGTCGGCAATAATGCCAACCACATTTTTGGGTATATCCATATCCGTTACCATAAGGGAGGTAGCCGCGCCCATTGACACACCAACCATAAAAATCGGAACATCACCAAAGCGGCTGCAAATGTAGTTTATCCAGCAAAGTGCATCGCGCCTTTCCTTAATACCGAAGGTGATGGTTCTGCCGCAGCTCTTGCCACAGCCGCGGTGGTCAACAACTAACACGTTGTGCCCCATATCCCTTGCTAAACGGTAGCCGCCGCACATATCTCTTAAGGCGTTACCCTTGTAGCCGTGGAGCATAATGTGAACGGGGGCATTATCCTTTGTGTGGTAATACCTTGCGTAAAGCCTTGTGCCGTCGTAGGATTTAATGTAAACGTCCTCATATTTGTCATTTTCCATATTCTTTATAAGGTCGTCAACCACATCCTTGAGCCTTTGATAGCAGGTATTCTTTTCAAAATAACCGCTGATGTTTTTCTTGCCGCCCTTTGCGTAAAAGGCTTGGTTATAGGCATATAAGCCGCCCAAAATAACCACAAGGGCGAGAACACCCAAAATAATAAAAACAGGTATCATATCTTCACCTCTTTAATAATATTACCAAAAAAATGAAGATTTTTCAATAGTTTTGGAAATAATGTTGTTTTTTTTATGCATCTGTGCTAAAATTACTAAAAATATGCTTTTGAGGCGTGAGTAATAAGATGAATGTTCAACAAAAAGATGATTATAAAGCAAGCAGAATACTGTACATTATAGAGGCGGCACTTGAGTATTTTGTTGCAATTGCGGTGGGCACGGTTTACCTTGCCAAAATTACCTCGGAAATCGGAATTCCCGATAATGTAACGGGTATTCTGACCTCCTTCGTTTCCCTTGGCTGCGGCTTTCAAATTATTGCCATATTTGTGGCGCATAAAAAGCCTGTGAAGAGGTGGGTGACTGTTTTCCACGTCATAAGTCAGCTCCTTTTCTCTGCAATGTACTTTGTGCCTCTTTTGCCTGTGTCAAGGGCTTGGCAAACGGCGCTTTTGATAGTGTCGCTTTTACTTGCGCAAATTTTGCATAATGCAATCAACTCTCCAAAAATTAACTGGTATATGTCCTTGGTTGAGGAAAGCAAGAGGGGACGGTTTACGGCAAATAAAGAAATGGTTTCCTTGCTTGGCGGCATGGTTTTCTCCTTTGCCTTAGGTCAAATCATGGATTCCTTTTCAGAGAACGGAAAAATAAGCATTGGGTTTATTGTTTGCGGAGTGATGCTCCTATTTCTAACGGGAATTCATACACTCACCCTTGTATTTTCTAAGGAAAAGATGTGCGGTGAGGTCGAAAGGTTTAATGTAAAAGAGGTCTTTTCCTTATTTAAGGACAAGAACATTTTAAAGGTCATCGGCGTTTTTGTGCTTTGGAATATTGCCAGCAACATTACAGTTTCATATATGGGCGCATACCAAATAAATGACTTGGGCTTTACAACAAGCTTTGCCTCGGTAATTATTATTGTAGGCAGCACTGCGCGGGCGGTTATTTCAAGACCTTTTGGTAATTTTGCAGATAAGTTTTCATTTTGCAAAATGCTTTACATTTGCTTTGCCATAGAGGGGGCAGCGTTCTTAAGCGCTATATTTATAACCCCCGCAAACGGTAAATTTATGTATATTGTGTACTATGTGCTATATTCTATTGGATGCGCGGGAATAAACAGCGCGGTTATCAACTTGATTTATGACTATGTAGATTACGAAAAGCGAATAGGCGCTTTAGCCCTTGTGAATACCGCCTCAGGCTTTGCGGGCTTTTTGGCAACATTGGCGGTTAGCCCCCTTGTAGACTACATACAGTCAAGCGGCAACAGAATATTCGGTATTGATTTGTACGCGCAACAGCTTCTTTCTTTAATTTCTGCTATTGTGATTGCCATAATTTCCATATATCTTGTGACTGTTATCAGCAAGATGAAAAAACACCAAAATTAAACACAGAGTCAATAAAAAATGAGCTAATGGGACACATTAGCTCATTTTTCTATTCTTCAGTTATTATCTCGGCTTTCTCAGGCTCGGATTCATCTACTGCCTTTTGCGCATCAACGGGCTTCGGCTTTTTAGCCTCCTTTTTGGCAAGCGCCTCTTTCTTCTTTGCTTCCTTTTCAAGCTTCTTTTGCTCTTTAATGCGCTTTATTTCGGACTTTTCGTTAAAGTCCTTATCAAACACATTTGGCGCAAATAAGGATTGGACAGGCAACAAATTGTATTCGATGGCTTTGTAGGGTTTTGGCAAAACCCTGCCCGCGCACTTGAACTCACCCGGGTCAAGGGTGTCAAACATACCGTAGTTTATAGGAATTACATATTCTGCCCCAAGCCTTGTGGCAAAGCGCTTGGCATCTTGAGCGTTCATACAGCCGTACATACCGCTAATAGGTATAAATGCGGCGAAAATCCCCTCGGGCAAGGAGGCGAAAATTTCCTCATTATAAAGGGTATTTGAGGCGATGTAATATATTTTTCCATCGCTTTCATCTGTGATAACAACGCCGAAGGCGGTACGGTCATCGGTCCTTGCCTTGACAGCCTTGATGTGCAGATTATTAAAGGACCACTCATCCCCTTCACCAAACATAATGTGGTTGGCGCGCTTAAGCTTTGGCGCGTCCGCAATAAGCCTGAAGGCATTTTCACAGGAAATAACTGTTGTAGAACGGCCGCTGCGACCACCAAGAAAAGCGGTAAGAGTTTTTATATCGGTATGGTCCGGGTGAGAATTGGTAAGCAAAATGATGTCGGGCTTAACCTTGAAAAACTTACCCTTTACCTTTATTCTGCGTTTAAATGTACGGTCGATTTTCTTTAAAGAGTTGGACATATATGGGTCAACTAAAATTTTGTACTTTTTTGAAACGAGCAAAAGACCGCCCTGCCCAAGCCAAACTATTTGCATATTCTCACCTCCTACATAATGGTATATGTCGCTTTATAATGTTATAATAACATATTTTTTAAAAATTGTACAGTTTTTTTGAAAAAAATTAAAAAGCATATGGGAATTGCTCTGAAAATGTAGTATAATAGTATGGAAAAGGAGGGTGAATATGGTTATTTATGAATTGAAAACAATGCAGAAATGTGAAATAAAAGAAGAAAATACCGTGGTTGCCCTCGGTACCTTTGACGGATGCCATGTTGGGCATGCCGCTGTTTTACGTGAAACATTTTACAAGGCTAAGGGGTTGGGCATAAAAAGCCTTGCATACACCTTTGACACACCTTGTGTTAAGGGGCAGGAGTGCATTTTGACTCTTGACGAGAAGATTAGGGCGATAAAAAGATTTGGTATTGATTACATAGCTGTTGAGGACTTTGACGGGGTCAAGGGAATGGGCGGCGAGGAGTTTGTAAGCAATGTGCTAATGGGCACATTGAATGCACGGGCTGCGGTGTGCGGCTTTAACTACCGCTTTGGCAGGGGGGCATCCTGCGACTGCCAGAGCTTGAAGGAATTTTTTGAAAAAAGCGGGGGGAGTGTACAGATTTGCGGTCAAATCACCCATAACGGCACCGTTGTCAGCTCCACTCTTATCCGTTCAAATATAAGAAACGGTAAGGTGGAGGAGCTGCTTGACTATATGGCGCCCTATTCTGTTTATGCTGTGGTGGAAAAGGGAAAGGGCTTGGGAAAAAGCTTAGGCATTGCAACCATTAACCAAAAAATCCCTTGCGGCAAGGTGGTGCCGAAAACAGGCGTTTACATTACCGAGTGTGAAATAGGGGAGGATGTGTATCCCTGCGTTACAAATGTGGGCTACCGACCTACAACGGATGGAGAAAACGATAAGCTAAATGTGGAAACACATATAATAGGCTATAACGGGGACCTATATTATTCCTGCCTTCGTGTCAATTTCTATAAATATATAAGGGAAGAAAAGTCGTTTTCAACCCTTGAGGAGCTAATTGCGCAAATTGAAGCTGATAAGAAAGTGTCCCTTGAATATTTTGGATACAGACAATAAATAAGGAAAAAGGCGCCGAAAACCCACAGTGACCCCACGGGGTCAGCCACTGAAGGTAACGGCGCCTTTGCTATTATTGTATGCGCGATTTATACGATGTATGCAAAATATTTATTTTCATAAGAAATTTACAAAAAATACTTGTTTTTATTAATATAATATGGTAAAATACACAATAGAGAATAATATAGTACAAGGAGTACGTGATGAAAAATTTATTTTTAAAAAGGGTTTTGCCTATAGTGCTTTGCTTGATTATGGTAATCCCTGCATTCTCCGTTAACATTTTTGCAGCTAACGAGAGCTTGACAGGTGTACCCGGCGACAGAAGCCTCATAGGTACCGAAAGACAGAACTGGGCTGTAAACGGTAGCGGTTATCATACCAGTGTTTGGAACGGTGACAGACACTCTAAGTATCTTAACAACGGTACATATAACCATAGCTATCAGTGGTGGGAGCCATCCGACCCCAACCGTGCAAACGGCGCGGGAGTTGACCCAACAAAGCAGCACTTTGGCTTTAGCTTTGATGACGGATACTATCTGCTTGACGAAATTATGATTTATTGCCACACCTTTGATAAGGGCTTTAATAACATTAAGTACCGTGTAGAGGCGCTTATCCTTGGTGAATGGGTTGAGGTCGGCGTTGCTTATCAGGATGATAGCATTAGCGCTGCGGATGTAACAGATAATAAGGATGTTGTAAGAGTTGTAGTTCCTCTTTCCTTCTACCGTTGCAGCGAATGCGATATGGCAGTTGGCGCTACTTGGGACAAGTGCCAGGTGCAGGTAGGCGAAAAGAAGAACGAAACAACAGGAGAAATGGAGCCTATATATGAGGGCTGCGGCGCTTCAAAGAGCAAGTTTGTTCCTGTTACCTTCAAGCGTTGTACTGCTTGCCAAACAATTTTGGGCGAAGATGATACATCTTGCACAAAGTGCGGCGCGGGCGCAGAAAAGATAGAGGAAAAGTTTGACATCAATACAAACAACATAAGAGTTTGGTGCTCTGAGTACGGCTGCTATGCCAAGAGACCTGCAGTAAACTGCAATATTGCTGAATGTAACGCGCTTGGCTATCACGTTTATGAAAAATGCCCTAAGGCTCCTACAAGACATGACTGGTGGTATACACCAAAGATTCAAGAGGTTGAAATGTACGGCTACACAGGATACAGACCGGAGTTCGATGTACCTATGAACGCTTACCTTGTTAGAAATGCGGCACTTAGCGGTATGATTGGTGCTGACACAAGCACCAACATGCGTTACCCGGGCTTGGCAGGTGACAATGACCTTGCATCAAGCTGGAAGGCGGGTAGAACAGGTAAACAGAATATTTGGGCTGAGTTTAATGATGAATATTCAATTTCAACGGTTGGCGCCAGCTTCGGTGGAATGGATGATGATGATGTAGGAGTTGTTATTACATATAACATTAAGCTTCTGTTAAGCGGAACAATCGAGGACGGCGTTTGGGAGGTTATTGCTTCTGACCAAACGGTTACCACTACAAAGGATGCCAACGATGTTTCCTTTGAGCTTAGCAAGCCTATCGCTGCAAAGGGCATGATGATAGAAATGACAAGCGTTAAAAATGCCTCGACCGGTCGTAACGGTAGGGCAGCTGTAGCAGAGCTTTTAGCTGAGATTGCTGACGGTGGCAAGTGTATCTTCTTGGCTGACTATATTACATCGCAGAAGAAGTTCTCAACTGCTTCCGGCAACCTTGCTTGCTTCGGCACCGCATATGCTTCATCTAACTTCTCATATGCTGCTATTTCCAAGATTGCTAATATTATTGACGGTAGAATAAGCTATTCCGACGATGCTTGGATTGCTGCTAACTACTTAAAGGATGCATATGCAGGCGTTACCTTGAAGGAGGCGCACAATGTTACTAAGGTTGCATTGTACTTTAACGATGTTCTCGGCGGCGAAAATGGCTCAAGCACATTTAAGATTGATGTTCAGGCTAAGATTGACGGTGAGTTTAAGACAATTGCTCAAATTACATCATACGATGCAAAGAACAAGTCTTATGTGGTTGCAGTAGAGCTTGAAAACCCTGTATATACAGATGATATCCGTATTGTGTATAAGTCGGATGCGCAAACTCTTCCATACTTGAAGGAGCTTGAGGTGTTTGAAAAGGACTTCATTTATAGCTCTTATGTTGGATTTGACCTTGATATTTCAAGAAAAGAGGGCGGTCCTGCTGCTACTGAGGAGTTCGGCTACAGATCTGTTGCTCAGCGTGGCAAGTACTTTGACAAGCAGTCCCCAATCCAGTATTTCAACATCGCCCTTGACCACGATGTTCAAATCGATTGGCTCGGTTAATTTAATAAAAATAAAGGCTTCCGCAAAGGAAGCCTTATTTTTGTATATTAAAAGCAGGATAGCTAAATATCCTGCTTTATAAATTAATATTCAAACTTGATTGTTTGGTTAAGCTCGGCGGACTTGAACGCGTGCTCCATAATCTTCATATCAAGGCGCATTTGGTCGTGGGTAACCATTTGCGTTGCTTTGCCGTCAATGGCGTCAACAAAGTTACGGTAGAAATCGTGCACATCGCTTTTTGGAATTTCAAGCTCATAGGTGTCAAGGGTAATACTGTCCCTTGGTGCCATAGTCTTTGTAAGACCTGCGGCGGTTTGAACGGGAAGAACATCGTTTTCGTGCCAGTACTTGCATTTTGCAACCTGTGTCTTTTCCTTCCAATCGACAATGAGGGCAGAGCCCTTTTCTGCCTTCATATAGAATCTGGGCAGGGAAATAAAGTTGTATGTGCCAACCTCAACAAAGGCAACTGCACCGCTTTTGAAGGTGATGGTAAGGTAAAAGCCGTCATCAACCTCCTTGTTGGTGATATTTGTAACTGTACAGTTAATTGTGTCAATAACCTCATCCTTGTAAATGAGCATAAGCTGGTCGATTAGGTGGATGCCCCAGTCAAGTATCATACCGCCGCCGTGCTCCTTTTCACCTCTCCAGTCGGAGGGGATGCCACGGGAGCCGTGAATTCTTGACTCAATACGGATTGGCTTGCCGATTTCGCCGCTATCGTAAAGCTGCTGCATAGCAAGGTAGTCAACATCAAAGCGCCTGTTTTGGTGAACGGTGAATAGCTTGCCCGATTCCTTTGAAGCTGCAATCATTTCCTCAAGGTCAGAGGAGGAAAGGGCAACGGGCTTTTCGCAAATAACGTGCTTGCCGCCCTTTAAACACCTAACAACGGTGTCAAGATGCACATCGTTTGGAATAGCTATTGTAACAAGCTCAACGCTCTTATCATTTATAACCTCGTCAAGAGAGGAGTAAGCATAGATGCCCCTTTCCCTTGCGAGCTCACACTTTTTTTCGTCTATATCATAAATACCGGCAAGCTCCAAAACATCACTTTCGAGGGCGTGATTGACGTACCATCCGCCCATACCGCCGAAGCCGACAACTGCAATTTTCTTTTTCATAATTTACCTCGGTTAAAAAGAATTTGTTCCTTTATATTATAACAAATATAAAATAAAAGTCAATACTTACAGTATTAATAAAATAAAAATCCCCACAATTTGTGGGGATTTATGCTTATCTTAGTGAACGAGGCACTTTTGTGTGTCCTTGTCGAAGATGTGAATTCTTGCGGTTTCGATAGCGATGTTAATCTTGTCACCTGCGCGAGCCTGTGAACGGGAGGAAACCCTTGCGGTCATGCTCTGTTCACCAACTGTAAGGTAGAGATAAATCTCAGCACCCATAAGCTCTGTAACATCAACATCAACCTCGATAACATTCTCGGAGAACTTCTCCATAAAGATTTCTTCATCGTGGATGCACTCGGGACGGATACCGATAACAACCTCTTTACCGTAGTATTCTTGAAGAGCAGGGTCATTAGCCTTTTCGTCGGGGATGGAGAGTGAGTGACCCTCAAAGGAAACATATGCCTTGCCATCCTTCTTTTCAAGAACAGCATTGATAAAGTTCATTTGAGGTGTGCCGATAAATCCTGCAACGAACATATTAACAGGCTTATCGTAAAGATTTTGCGGGGTATCAACCTGCTGGATGAAGCCGTCCTTCATAACTACAATTCTTGTAGCCATTGTCATAGCCTCAACCTGGTCGTGAGTTACGTATACGAATGTTGTACCAACGCGCTTGTGAATCTTTGTAAGCTCAGTTCTCATTGTTGCACGGAGCTTAGCGTCAAGGTTTGAAAGAGGCTCGTCAAGCAAGAAAACCTTAGGGTTACGAACGATAGCACGACCCAAGGCAACACGCTGCTTCTGACCACCGGACATAGCCTTTGGCTTTCTGTCAAGAAGATGGGTGATGCCGAGGATTTCAGCAGCCTCCTCAACGCGGCGCTTGATTTCCTCCTTTGGTGTCTTTCTGAGCTTAAGACCGAATGCCATATTTTCGTAAACGGTCATATGAGGATAAAGAGCATAGTTCTGGAAAACCATGGCGATATCTCTGTCCTTAGGAGCGATATCGTTCATAAGCTTGTCGCCAATGTAGAACTCGCCCTCAGTAATTTCCTCAAGACCCGCAATCATACGAAGAGTTGTTGACTTACCGCAGCCGGATGGACCAACGAAAATAATAAACTCCTTGTCCTGAACCTCAAGACAGAAGTCGGAAACCGCGGTAACACCACCGGGATATTTCTTGTAGATATGCTTAAGTGATAAACTTGCCATTTTTTTCTCCCCGCCAATTAAAGGCTTATTATGTAAGATTTTGCGACTTATTTCGTGAAAAGACGGGCGAAAGTGCCCGAATTCCAAAAATAGTCATAACACAGTTATTTTATTATATCTATATTATAACAGAAACATTGCAAAAATGGAATAGTATTTTTAAACAAAATTTTCCCTCACTTTTTGTGCATATCGCACAAAAAACAGAGGGGAAATTTGTCAAAAGCACTAAATGATAAAAATTGTTACGGCTTTGTTAATAGCTTAAAGCTTCATTGTCAAGCTAATGCGCTTTTTGTTAAGGTCAACTCCCTTAATCTTAACTGTAACAATATCTCCAACACTTAAAGCCTCGCTTGGATGCTTAATAAATTTTTCGGAAATTTCGGAAACGTGTACTAAGCCGTCTTGGTGAACCCCAATGTCAACAAACGCTCCGAAGTCAATAACATTACGAACGGTGCCTGTCATAATCATACCCTCCTTTAAGTCCTCCATACCGAGAACATCGTCACGAAGGATAGGAAGCGGCAAGGAGTCACGCACGTCACGTCCCGGCTTTTCAAGCTCGCCTATTATGTCAAGGAGTGTAGGCTCACCGATTTCAAGCTCGGAGGCAAGCTTCTTTGTGCCGTACTTTGCGCATTTGCTCCTAATGTCGGAAAGACCTGAGCCTACGCTTTCGAGTGTGTAGTCAAACTTGTTAAGGAGCTTCTTTGCAGCCTCGTAGGATTCGGGGTGGACGCCTGTGTTGTCAAGAATTTCGCCTGAGCCGGGAACACGGAGGAAGCCTGCGCACTGCTCGTAAGCCTTTGCGCCGATCTTAGGAACCTTTAGGAGCTGCTCACGCTTGGTGAACTCGCCGTTTGCCTCACGGTATTTAACAATGTTCTTTGCGCTTGTCATATTGATACCGGAAATGTAGGAAAGGAGAGAATAGGAGGCTGTATTTACATCAACACCGATGGAGTTAACGCAGTCCTCAACTACACCGCCCAATGCCTCATCAAGGCGCGCCTGCTTCATATCGTGCTGGTACTGACCAACGCCGATGGACTTAGGGTCAATCTTAACAAGCTCTGCAAGGGGGTCCTGCAAGCGCCTTGCAATTGAAATTGCGGAACGCTGTGTTACATCAAAGTCAGGGAACTCCTCTGCACCAAGCTTGGATGCGGAGTAAACGGAGGCGCCTGCCTCGCTTACCATAATGTACTTTACATTGGGGTTGCCCATACCCTTAAGCACGCCTGCAATAAAGATTTCGCTTTCCTTAGATGCGGTGCCGTTACCGATGGCAACAACATCAACGTCATACTTTTTGATTAGCCTTTCAACCTTCTTGGTTGAGCCCTCAATGTCTTCTCTTGGCTTGGTTGGGTAGATAACATCCCAGTCAATGTACTTACCTGTTTTGTCAACAACCGCAAGCTTACAGCCTGTACGGTAGCCCGGGTCGTAGCCAAGGACAGTTTTGCCCTTAAGAGGCGCGCCCATAAGCAGGTGCTTTAGGTTGTCGGAGAAGAGCTTAATTGCGCCCTCGCTTGCTTCATCGAATAAAGCTGCGCGGATTTCTCTTTCAACAGATGGTTTAATAAGTCTGTCATAGCTGTCTGTAATTGCGTCAACAACATATACCTTTGCAGGGCTGTTTGTGTTGGTTATAATCTTGCTGAAAAGATAATTTAAGATGATTTCGGGGTCGATGTTAACATCAACCTTTAAGAACTCCTCCTTTTCACCGCGGTTGATAGCAAGAACACGGTGACCCGGGATTTTCTTAATGCTTTCATTATAATCATAATAGGAGCTGTAAACGGAGTCCTCATCCTTTGCTTGCTTGGAAACGATGGTGCCGTGGTCGTGGGTGAGGGCGCGGATGCCCTTTCTAAAGTCTGCGTTGTCGGAGATATCCTCGGCGATAATGTCCTTTGCACCGTTTAACGCATCCTCGGCGGTCTTAACGTGCTTCTTTGGGTCCTCGTTTTCTGTGGTGATATACTCAGCGGCAATTTCAACTAAGTCCTTTTCGTAAGTGTCGCGCTGCTCCATTAAGAGCTGTGCAAGGGGCTCAAGACCCTTTTCACGGGCGATGGATGCTCTTGTTGCTCTCTTTGGCTTGTAGGGTCGGTAAATGTCCTCAACCTCGGTTAAAATCTGAGCCTTGTTAAGAGCCTCAACGATTTCATCTGTCAGCTTGCCCTGCGCTTCGATAAGGGAGCGAACCTCCTCCTTCCTTGCCTCTAAGTTGCGGAGGTACTTAAGGCGCTCGTCAAGGTTACGAAGCACGGTGTCATCAAGAGAGCCTGTAACCTCCTTTCTGTATCGAGCAATGAATGGGATAGTGTTGCCGTCATCGATAAGTCCTACGGTTGCCTCAACCTGGCTAACCTTTAAATTAAATTCCTTTGCAAGTGTTTCAATAATGTTCATTTCTTTTTTCCTTTGCTGTTGCTTATGCTTTTTCAATATAATCTTTTACAAAATATGTGTGGGTGTGTGCGTTGTTGCCGTACTCGTCACGCAAGGAAACACGGAAGTATACATCACCTTCACGGAGAGGGAACTCTGCGTGGGTGATTGTTTCCCCTGCGGGGGCGGTTATATGCCTGTCGCTTCTGCCGTAGCCGTTTATGTTAATGTTGGTAACGGGAGTACAGTCGATTTTTATAATGTTGTCCTCAATGTAGAGTGACAAAAACTTAGGTGGGTTGTCCCTGCCGCTTGCGCAGTAGATATTGCCCTTTTCCATAGCCTCAATAATTTGGTCGTACTTAAGCTCCTTTGCGCCAATGAAGGTGGAGCCGCCAAAGGACTCGCGCACGCTGTCCCCGTGGTTGTGGTTATCGTCACCCATTGTGCAAACAAGGTTGTACATACCGTTTCTCAGCATATCGTCATAAATGTAAGGACAGTATTCGCTGCCTGTTTCAAGCTCTGTTGCGTAGTTTAATATTTCAAGACCCCAAAGACCCTTTAGGTTTATGTAGTCCTCACGCTCATTAAGCGACCAATAGGGGTGGTTAAGCTGGACTAAGAAGCCTGCCTCGTTACAAGCCTTGATTATCTCGTTGGCGCCCTCCACGGAGAAAACTCGGCGCTTTCCGTCGCCCTTGAAAATGCCGTTATACCTTTCCTTTAGGTGGCGGAACTGCTCATCGCTTGTGTATGGCTGGAAGGTGTTGTGGGGGTCCTTTGCAAAGATGTTGAAGTGGTAGCACTTTGCCCTTGGCCAGTTGCCTGTATCAGTACCGAAAATTTTGGGGAAGCTTGGGCTTTCCTCAGTAACGGAGTACTCACAGCTTGTAAGGGCTAGGAAGTCTTCGTCATTTAAATCCGAATGGTCAAGCAAAATCTCATGGTCGGAATAAGCAACGATGGAATAACCGTGATTTTTGTAAACCTCCTTAACCTTTTCGGGCGTGTAGGCGCCGTCTGAAAGAACGGTGTGACAATGGAAGTTTGCCCTGTACCAATTTAATTCAGGCGAAATTAAGTACCTTTTCATTGTTTTTCCTCCTCATAAAAATCTTTTGCTTTATAGTAATGAGTGTGCGCATTGTTGCCGTATTTGTCACGAACGGTTACGCGGAACATAATGTCCTTTTGCTCCAGCTTGAACTCTGCGTGGGTTATTTCCCGCCCCTCGGTAGGATGGTGGCAGTAATTTCTTCCTAAGCCTGTAACAATAATGTCAGTGGCGGGTGAGCAATCAATTTTAATTATGTTATCTTCAACATAAAGAGAATTGATTTTAGGGGGATTTTTGCCGCTTGCGCAGTAGAAGCTTCCTGTCTCAAGGGCGTTTATTATATGCCCGTATTCAAGGGACGGAGCGCCAATGAATGTGGAGCCGCCGAAGGAGTCCTCTAAGCTACCGTTTGGGTTGTGGTTATCATCTCCCATATGGCAGTAAAGATTATAGCTGCCGCACCTTACCATATGGTCATATATGTAGGGGCAATATTCTGTGCCTGTTAGCCTTTCGGTTGCATAATTTAAAATTTCCAGTGACCAAAGACCCTTAATATTAAGGTAATCATTCATATCGTTTAAGGACCAGTTGGGGTGATTTAAGGAAACTAAAAAGCCCTTCTCATTAAGTCGCCTTACCATTTCGTTTATGCTGTCAACGGTGAATTCTCTGTGGAAATCATCACAGTCTATCTTTCCGATATCTCGCCCCAGATCACGCCACCAGCGGTCAAACAGGGTGTTGTCGGTTGCGGGATGAAAGGTGCAGTGAGGGTCCTTTGCGTAAACGCCAATGTGCATTACCTTGCGCGCGAACCATTCCTCCGTTTCCTCGCCGCTTGGCAGGGTGAAGGAGGGCTTTGTGTCATCAATGGAAAACTCACTGGCAGTTATAGCTAAAAAGCTTTCATCACTTAAATCCGAATGGTCGCGTATTAGCTCGTGGTCACTGTATGCCACAACGGAGTAGCCCATTTTCTTGTACACATCCTTTATTTCCTCCGGGGTGAAGTGCCCGTCGGATACGGTTGTGTGGCAGTGCATATTAGCCCTGTACCAATTCAATTCAGGTGAAATGATATATTTTTTCATTTTATTCAGTTATAAAATCCTCAACCTTATAGTAGTGTGTGTGCGCGTTGTTGCCGTATTTGTCACGAACGGTTACGCGGAACATAATGTCCTGCCTGTCAAGTGGAAATTCTGCATGGGTAATCTCCTCGCCCTCTGTTGGAGCAAAGCGGAAATTGCGCCCCATACCTGTCACAAAAATGTCAGTGGCGGGGGAGCAGTCAATTTTGATTTTGTTATCTTCAACATAAAGAGAATTGATTTTAGGGGGATTTTTGCCGCTTGCGCAGTAGAAATTACCGTTTTCGAGAGCTTCCATAACCTTGCCGTACTCAAGCTCCGAGGCACCGATAATGGTGGAGCCGCCAAAGGAATGGTCAAAGCTGCCGCCGCGGTTGTGGTTATCATCACCCATATTGCAGAAAAGGTTGATGTTCTTGCCGCTTCTTACCATATGGTCATATATGTAAGGGCAATATTCAGCGCCTGAAATGCGCTCCGTTGCGTAGTTCAAAATTTCAAGTGACCAAAGACCCTCAATGTTAAGGTAGTCATTCATATCGTTCAAGGACCAGTTTGGATGGTTTAATGCAACAAGAAAGCCGTGGTCGTTAAGCCTTTTAACGGTTTCGTTTATACTCTCAAGGGTGTACTCCCTTGTGTATCCGTCACACTCCGCGCCTGTCATATCCCTGCCTTGGCTCTTCCACCAAGCGAAGGTGCCCTCGTCGGTTGCGGGGTGGAAAAGATTGTTCTTATCCTTTGCATATACACCCAAATGCATAGTTTTGCGTGCGCGCCAAGCCTCCATATTTCCGCCCTCGGGGAGCTTAAAGGCAAGCTCGGCGGTGTTAATGGAAAACTCGCTTGAGGTAATAGCCAAAAATGTGTCATCGGTCAAGTCATTATGCTCACGAATAATCTCGTGGTCTGTATATGCCACAATGGAGTAGCCCATATTTTTGTATGCTTCCTTAATTTCGGCGGGAGTGCAATGCCCGTCTGAAACTGTGGTGTGGCAGTGCATATTTGCACGGTACCAATTAAGCTCCGGTGAGATAATGTACTTTTTCATATTTTATTCTCCTTTAAGAAAAATTTTTTCTTCTTCCTTTGTTAAATATCTCCACTCGCCGCGTTCAAGGGAGGGGTCAAGCTCCACTGTGCCGAAGGAGATTCTTTCAAGATAGGTGATTTTATTATTAACCGCCTCAAGCATACGCTTGATTTGATGGTATTTCCCCTCGGTTAAGGTGATTTTGCCTGTGCGTTCTCCTGTCAATGCAACAGAGCAGGGCCTTGTTGTGTACCCGCCGATATCAACGCCCTTTTCGAGGGCAGCCTTATCAGCTTGGGATATGGGTAAGAGCGTTTCAAACCTGTAAACCTTGGAAACGTGGTGCTTAGGGGATAAGCACCTGTGCGCGCCTTCGCCGTCATTTGTCAAAATAACAAGACCTAAGGTATTTTTATCTAAGCGTCCGCAGGGGAAAAGCCCCTTTCGCCTGTCCTCGGGGTCAACCAAGTCAAGCACGGTTTTTTCCTGTGGGTCGTCGGTTGCACTAACGTATCCCTCGGGCTTATTTAACATAATGTAGGTAAACTGCTTGTATGTAACGGGAGCGCCGTTTAAAACAACCTCATCGGTGTCGGGGTTGATTTGCATATCGCTTTTTTTGGCAGGGACGCCGTTTACAATTACTTTGCCCATACGCACGAGCCTTGAGCTTTCGCTTCTTGTCGCTTTGCCCATATTGGATAAAAACCTGTCAAGACGCAAAAAAATCACCAACCCTTTCTTATAATATAATATTATAACACTTAATATATAAAAAGTAAACAATATTTTGTGAATTTTAACTGAAAAAATATGCATTGTCGCAAAAAATAAAAAATTTCACAAAATTGTTGATTTTACGGCTTCGATATTGTATAATATAAGGGAAAAATTATATATAAGGAGAAAATCATATGATTTATTCACACGAAGTTGAAAGCATGTGCTCCGTAGCTAAGGGACCAAAGCACGGTCCGGCTCCAATTCCTGAAGAGGGTAAGTGGGTACAGGCTAAGCAAATCACAGACATTTCCGGCTACACACACGGCATTGGCTGGTGCGCACCACAGCAGGGCGCTTGCAAGCTTTCCTTGAATGTTAAGGATGGCATTATTGAGGAGGCTCTTGTTGAAACAATCGGTTGCTCAGGTATGACACACTCTGCAGCTATGGCAGCAGAAATCTTGCCCGGTAAGACTCTTTTGGAGGCTCTTAACACCGACCTTGTTTGTGACGCTATTAACACAGCTATGCGTGAGCTTTTCTTACAGATAGTTTACGGTAGAACACAGTCTGCTTTCTCTGAGGGCGGTCTTGTTATCGGCGCAGGTATGGAGGACCTTGGTAAGGGTGCCCGTTCAATGGTTGGTACTATGTACGGTACTAAGGCTAAGGGCGTAAGATACCTTGAAATGACAGAGGGCTACTGCACAAGAATGGCTCTTGATGAAAACGACCAGGTTATCGGCTATGAGTTCGTTTCTCTTGGCAAGATGACCGACTTCATTAAGAAGGGCATGGAGCCAAACGAAGCTTATGAAAAGTCCAAGGGTACATACGGTAGATTTGCAGAGGCTGCAAAGTATATCGACCCAAGAAAGCAGTAAGGAGGTAACGAGAAATGGCATTATTTGAAGGATACGAGAGAAGAGAAGCTAAAATTCTCGCTGCTCTTAAGGAATACGGTATTAACTCCATTGAGGAGTGCAAGGAAATCACACTTGCTAAGGGTATTGACTGCGATAAGATTGTAAGAGAAACACAGCCTATCTGCTTTGAAAACGCAGTTTGGGCATACACAGTTGGCGCTGCAATCGCAATTAAGAAGGGCTGCACAAAGGCTGCTGACGCCGCTGCCGCTATCGGTATCGGTCTTCAGGCTTTCTGTATCCCCGGCTCAGTTGCTGAAAACAGAAAGGTTGGCCTTGGCCACGGTAACCTCGGTAAGATGCTTCTTTCTGAGGAGACAGAGTGCTTCTGCTTCTTGGCAGGACACGAGTCCTTCGCTGCTGCTGAGGGCGCTATTAAGATTGCTCTTAACGCAAACAAGGTTAGAGTTAAGCCACTCCGCGTTATTTTGAACGGTCTTGGCAAGGATGCCGCTATGATTATTTCAAGAATCAACGGCTTTACATTTGTTGAAACCGAATTTGACCCTGCAACAGAGGATGTTAAGGTTATTTCTGAAACTCCATACTCCAAGGGTCCAAGAGCTGACGTTAAGTGCTACGGTTCTGACAGTGTTCCCGAAGGCGTTGCTATTATGAGACTTGAGAATGTTGGTGTATCTATCACAGGTAACTCCACCAACCCAACAAGATTCCAGCATCCCGTTGCAGGTACATATAAGAAGTGGTGCTGGGAAAACGGCAAGAACTACTTCTCAGTTGCATCAGGCGGCGGTACAGGACGTACACTTCACCCTGACAACATGGCAGCAGGTCCTGCTTCCTACGGTATGACAGACACAATGGGTAGAATGCACGGCGACGCTCAGTTCGCAGGCTCCTCCTCCGTTCCTGCTCACGTAGAAATGATGGGTCTTATCGGCGCAGGTAACAACCCAATGGTTGGTATGACTGTTGCAGTTGCGGTTGCAGTTGAAGAGGCAAGCAAATAAAACCCAAGTAGTATAAGGCTTTATCACAACTTTTTAAAAAGTAATAATCAACTTTTTATCAAGCTTTTAATGACTTTTATACAAAAATGTAAATAAAAAATGAGACACATCATTTTGGGTAAAACCACGATGATGTGTCCATTTTTTTGTTAAATTCAAATTTGAATGTGAGGCTTTCACAATTATGTCAGCATCTTTGCTCTTTATAGAGTGTGTGCCAACGATAAAATGTGCGTATTATCATATATGTACAATATACATTATACACCAAATATGTTATGGCAGCATAATTTCCGTTGATAAATACGATTTGCACCCAAAGCGCGAATTGGCAAAGCCCACTAATGATATTTAAAAATGGTGCTTCCACATAGGCTACAATGGTTAGTATGTTTGTGGCAAAGCCCAAAACCATAGTCAAGCCGTCAATCACTGTTGCTGTGCCTCCCATTTTTGAGAGAACAAAGGACGTCGCAGCCCACGCCACGCACAAAACCAAAGCAAGCAACACGCGTCCACGCGCACTAAACCGACGAAACACGGTGGCTTTTCCATAAGCGTTATTTTTCCAACGAAAATACGATATTAACATTATCACAATGCCAAAGACGGTGGAGGCGACAGTTCCGTACACTCCTTCCATCAAGTAGCCGATAATGTAAATACAACTATTGATTGCTCCAAGAATGAACCCGATACGATTTGCCCGAGAATTGAGCAACATAATAAGTAGCGAGAAAAACAATGGTAATACTTTGATAAACATTTGTTTAAAAACGATAGTGCAAACAAGTATGATTATCCCCGTCACTGCCATAGGTAGGTATTCAAATAAAATTGCTTTTTTCTTGTTGCTCATTTTCATATTCGTTTTACTTCCAATTCCACTTTTTCAAGACTTACCGGCATTTTCGTCAATACATGTATTATGTTGTAGCCTATTTGGGTTTCCATGCCCGTCAAATCCGCCTCGCAGAGAGTACAGCTCTTGCTGTGATCTTCTCCGTGAGCAAGACGCACGCTTACTGGATGCCCCGAAATAGGTGGGATCTTTTCCGCAGTCACTTGCATATCACGGTGAGGTTGCGACAAGAAAGACAATTTTTGCCCGTTAAAGTACACTTCGGGAATTTGTGAAAGTTCTTCAAACAACAATTTTAAAGTTGCCCTTTTTGCTTTCTTTACATTTTCCGCAACATATAGTCGCACTTCTTCGTCGTTTTCAATAACGCGAGGAAGCTGTCTATCCGCGTTTAAATTACCGTAGCCGATACCCCAAGGATATCCACCCTTTCTATCAATGACATAAGTTTTATTCTGCTTTTCCAAAAATTCTTTGTCATTTGCACCGGTAAAATCCTCGCTACCGAACTGCGCGAAATCCTCGTTTTTAGGATCCATCCCATAAAGATGCACATAATGCGCTACCATTTCCTTTTTCTCTTGCCCCGACCAGTTGAAATACTCTACTGCATCTGCACCACGCTGCAAATGGGAATACCAAATTCCGCGTAGCGTTTCAAGCGGTGGAGCAAAGTATCCGTCAACCGTGTGGTAGGGGTCATAACACGCATAGAGCTGCACATCTTTTGAAAGCTTCCTAAACTCTTCCACTTTAACATCAAATGAGCGTGAGCCAAGGGTTAGACAGTCCACCAAATCTTCTTTTATCCATTTTTCTACATCTAAACCGTCTTGACGGCATCCGTCCAAGCAATCGGGAACTCGTGCGGATAGCATTATAACCCTGTTTTGTTCCTTCCCAATTTTTGAAAGCTCAATGCGTAATTCTCTCATAAATTCTGTTACGCATTCCCGCTTTTCCCATTGCTCGCCAACCGGTAAGATGGGAGTGTGCCGTTCAAAATCAATATCCAAACCGTCAAAAGCGTATTTTCTCATCACTTCTAAGGCTACCTTTAATTTATGCTCACGAATTTCCGGCACAGCCATATTGTTCATTGTGAATCCAAACGCCGGAATAAACCATTCGGGGTGTTCTTCCTTTATCGGTAAAGGATTTATATCCGTATCCACATCCACCTCTGAAATTCTATATGTCAACCAACACTCTTTTTTCCTTCCGTGAACATGCTTTATCCATTCATCAAAAATGTCTATCCCCGCGTCACGAAAACGCGCCAACATAGGATTTTGGCGAAACGGTAAAATTTCACTTTCGTACACAGAATACCAATCACCCGAGTACATACCGTCAATGATTACCTTATCCACTTCATCGGGAAATGAAAAACTAAAATCAAAATAATCCTTCACGCACATCTTCTGTTGCAATATAGTGCAAAAAATATCGTCTCTTAAAACGAAATGCTTTCGTTGCTTCCTTTTATCCAAATGTGCTTGACTCAATACGATTTTTTTCATTTAAATTCTCCTAGGACAAACCTATAAATATCGAATTTATTATAGCATATTTTATTCAACCTGTCAATTGCTTTCAGCCAATTATTGTCGATTTAATCGGCGCAGGTAACAACCCAATGGTTGGTATGACTGTTGCAGTTGCTGTTGCCGTAGAAGAATCAAATAAGTAATTTGATTCTTCAATGAAATTTGCCAAAGGGCAAATGAAATACGCATACGCGATTGAAATACTTGCTTCGCAAGAATGAAATGTGCCACAGGGTGAAACCTGTGGCACATATGTTAGTTGAAGCAAAGTGTTAGGCAAATTTCATTCTATGCGACCGAAGGACGCATTTCAAGATGTGAGCGACTTGTCGCTGACATCATTTCAAGACGGCAAAGCCGTCATTTCAAGTTGCGTAGCAACATTTCATTAAACTGAGGTTAAAATATGACTGACAACATTTTAATAGATTTATCTATGGACTTTGCCATAAGCATTGTAAATATGTGTGAATCCATAAAAGGCAGAAGCATACTTACAAATCAAATTTTGCGCAGTGGCACAAGCATAGGTGCAAATATTCACGAGGCGAACTATGCACAAAGCAAAGCCGACTTTATAAACAAAATGCAAATTGCTCTAAAAGAATGTCACGAAACGGAATATTGGCTAAAGCTCTTCTCAAAAACGAAAATTATAACAGAGGACACATATAAAAAGTTAAGTGGCGAATCAGGCAAAATTCGTCGCATTTTAATAGCTTCATTAAATACCGCAAAGGGCAATTTGGACAAATAAAGTGAGACACATCATTTTTGAAAAAACCTTGATGACGTGTCTGTTTTTTGTGAAAGAGAAGCCCACTGTAACCTTATTGTCGAGGGCTTACAGTGGGTAAAAATTATTTGTTATTTGTAAAGGCAACTGTAACGGTGGTGCCAATGCCGAATTCGCTTTCGATGGAAAGCTCAGCGCCGATAAAGGCGCATATGTGCTTGACGATGGCAAGCCCAAGCCCTGTTCCGCCTGTACGCTTGGAATGGGACTTATCAACACGGTAGAAGCGTTCACACAAACGGGGCAGATGTTCTTTTTCTATACCGATTCCCGTGTCTTTAACCTGCAAGGTTATTCCGCAAGCTGTATTGGAAAATGAAACAGTAATTGAACCGTTATCCTTATTGTATTTGATAGCATTTGATATAAGGTTTTCTATAAGCTCAAATATCATATGCTGTTCGGCGACAAGGCTTGCAGAACCAATAATTTCGGTTGATATATTTTTCTTTTTAATTTCCTCTGAAAATTCGGTAATAATTTCCTTGACTGTTTCATCAAAAGAAACCAAGGTGGGTGCGTTTTGTGTAGCATCCTTGTTTTCTATTTTTGACAGCATAAGCATATCGGAAATGAGAGAACCGAGGCGAATGCTCTCCTTATGAATGCGCGCAATTTGCTTTTTAGCGCCTTCGTCAATGCCCTCCTTGTTCATAAGAACCTCGGAAAAGCCCTGCATAACCGTGATTGGCGTTTTAAGCTCGTGGGAAGCATTAGCAAAAAAGTCGCTTTTTTGCTTTTCAATCAGCTTTTCTTTTGTGATGTCAGTGACGATAATTATTGCGGAAATATTGTCGCATATTACATCATTAGTAACCTTTGTAATTACTATTGATAGGTGCATAGCATCGTATATACACTCAAAGGCAAAGTTTTCTCCTATGTGTTGGCTGATTTTTTCATAAACAGGGAGCTTTTCAATTAAGAAAACAAGGTCCTTTCCTATGTCTGAGCTTGAGCCGTTAAACATATTGAGCGCCTGCTTGTTGGCAAAAACAATGTGCCTTGATTTGTCAAGGGCGATAATGCTTTGCGATGTATTATCAAGCACGGTATTTAGCTTGATGCGCTCGGCATCTGCTATGCGGATATGATTGTGGATGTTTGAATTTAATTCGTTTATCTGGCTCAAAACCGAAAAAAGCTCAGGCTCACTCATATCTGTATTTATAGGTGTATATTTTCCTTCGTTTAAGCTCTTTAAGCTATCTCCGATTTCAGTAACCTTTGAGGAAACATTGCGTGAAAGAATGTTTGCAAGAACAAAGGATAGCACAAGAGAGATAATTAGAACAAGCACAAGCAACGGAATTAAGGCGGTAATATAAGGCGTTACCTCGCTGCTTCTGACAGCAAGCCTTAAAATCACCTGAGTGCCATCGTAAAATTCCGTTACGGCGGCGTAATATGTCATATCGCACTTGAAGGTTTCGGAATATCTTTCAACAGTGACCGGCGCTCCTGCAAGCGCGTTTTTGATTTCCTCACGGTCGGCGTGGTTTTCAAGCTTTGAATTAGTATCGCTTTCGTAGAGAACTTTACCGTCAAGGTCGAAAATTGTAATGCGAAGCTCGGAATTATTCTCATATTTTGCAAAGTCGGAGAAATCAGCCTCGCTGTTCAAGAGGGAAGCGGCAAGCTCGGTTTCTTCCTTCAAGCGTTGATTTATGATGTTTTTTGTGTTTAAATTAACTGCTATAATGCCGAAAATAAACATTAAAAGCACAATGACTATTGAAACTGCAAAAAATCTAAAAAATATCTTCTTTTTCATTGCTTTTCAAAACGATATCCTATACCGCGTACGGTAACAATTACATCGCCGCCCCCACATTCCGTTATTTTATCGCGCAGCTGAGAAATATGGATATCAAGAGTTCTTGTTTCACCCATAAAGCTTTCGCCCCAAACCTCACGGAACAGCTCTTCGCGCTCAACTGTTACACCGGCATGAGCTATTAATATTTTTAAAAGCTTAAATTCCTTCAAGGTAAGACCCAAATCACGACCTTCAAAAAAGATTTTATAAACATTATTGTCAATTACAAATCCCTTTTGATTTTTAATGTAAAGGTTTGCACGGCGAATGTTAGTCTTGATACGAGCAATTAACTCAAGGACGGAGAAGGGCTTTGATATATAATCATCAGCCCCTTTATTGAGCCCTTTAACAGCGCTTATTTCATCGGATTTTGCACTAACGATAAGAACAGGAATTTTTTCGTCAATTTCTCTTATTTTTGTAAGTATAGTATATCCGTCCATATCGGGAAGCATTATATCAAGAATAATTAAATCGGGTCGGTTTTTCTCAAATTGGCAGAAAAAATCCTTGCCGTTTTCAAACAGCGCGGTTCTGTAAACGCCTTCAAATGCTCCCTCATAAAGCTCTCTTAAGCCTTCGTCATCCTCGACAATGTAAATTAGTTCCTCCATTAAAACTTTTGGTGTACCCCCGTTTCGTTATATTTAGTCCACTCAGCGACATTTACAGCATGGTCACCGATACGCTCCAAATATTTAGCAACCATCATAAGCTCAATGCCTTGGTCACCGTTGCTTCCGTCCTTTTTTATTAGCTCAATAAGCTCGGTTTTTACTGTGGCAAAAAGCTCATCCATTTGGTCATCAAGTGTAATTACTTCATCTGCAAGCTTTTCATCATTGTTTATGAATGAGTTTACGCTTTCTCTGACCATTTTTACTGCAAGATTTCCCATAGCTTTTGTATGAGTTAATTCCTTGATATATTTTTCACCCGGCATTGAATAAACAAGCTCACCAATGTCGGCGGCTTGGTCTCCAAAGCGTTCAATATCCGTAATCATCTTAAGGGCGGTTGAAACCTGGCGAAAATCCTTTGCAACCGGCTGCTGCTTCAGCAAAATTCGCATACATCTTTTTTCAATAGCCATTTCATATTCATCCACTCTTTTATCCATAACGCCGATGCTTTTGCCAAGCTCACGGTCTTTGTTCACAAGAGCTGTAATGGCGTCGCTGATCATTTGCTCGGTAAGCCTGCACATTTCCACAAGCTGCGTCTTTAACTCAGCAAGCTCGTCCTCGAATATTTTTCTTATTGACATTTTTATCTCCTTTTATTGTATCATAATATTGTTGCAAAATCAACCGAATCTTCCTGTAATGTAACGCTCGGTGCGTTCGTCCTTAGGTGAAGTAAAGATATCATCTGTGTTTCCGTATTCTATAAGCTCACCGAGAAGGAAAAATGCTGTTCTATCAGCAATTCGTGTTGCTTGCTGCATATTGTGTGTAACAATAACAATAGTAATATCCTTTTTTAAATCCTCCATCAGCTCCTCGATTTTTCCTGTGGAAATAGGGTCAAGGGCGGAGGTTGGCTCGTCCATAAGTAAGACTTTTGGACTTGCCGCAAGAGAACGGGCAATGCAAAGCCTTTGCTGCTGTCCACCGCTCATGCCGAGGGCATTTTTGCGAAGCCTATCCTTCACCTCGTCCCAAATGCTGGCACGGCGCAGGGATTTTTCAACTATCTCGTCAAGCTCGCTTTTTTTGGTAATGCCAAAGGTTCGGGGAGCAAAGGCGATATTATCGTATATGCTCATAGGAAACGGGTTAGGCTTTTGGAAAACCATACCTACATTTTTTCTTAGAAGATTTACATCTGTTTCCTTGTCAAAGATGTCAATTCCGCCAATTCTAAAATCCCCTTCGATGCGGCACCCTTCCACAAGGTCATTCATTCTGTTGAATATTTTCAGAAAGGTTGACTTTCCGCAGCCGGACGGACCGATAAAGGCCGTAACTTGCTTTTCGGGGATTTCTATATTTATATTTTTTAAAGCTTGAAAATCACCGTAAAAAAGATTGCAGTTTTTTGCAGTGATATCCATATTACCTATAAATTCATTCATTTTGCATCTCCATAAGTAGATTTTTTTATCATTTTACCAATAAAGCTTGCCAAAAGATTAAGAAATACAACGAAAACGAGAAGGACAACTGCGGTTGCGGATGCTTCATTTGGATATCCGTGGCTTGCGAAATAGTAAATATCAAGAGCAAGGCTTGTACCCGGTGACATCAGCGTTTCGGGAACCTTGTTTACAACCATTCCGACGGTCAGTATCAAAACTGCGCTCTCGGAAACAACACGCCCGATGGCTAAAATAATTGAGGTAACTATGCCGCTTGCGCAGGAGGGCAAAACGATTTTAAAAATAGTTCTCACTTTGCTCGCTCCAAGCGCGTATGAGCCTTCACGAAGTCCGTCTTGAACAGACAGCAGGCTTTCCTGTGTGGATCTTACAATTGTTGGCAATATCATGATTGCAAGTGTTATTCCGCCGCCAAGCATCGAATATCCCCAACCGAAGGCAACAACGAATATTAAATATCCAAATAATCCGTAAACAATACTCGGTATGCCCGCAAGGGTTTCGGTTGCCACCTGTACGATTTTAACAAACCTACCCTTGTTGCCCGTATATTCTACGAGAAATATAGCACTTGCAATTCCGATGGGAACGGCGATAATAGAGGCAATTCCCACAAGCTGAAGTGTTCCTATAAATGCAGGGAATATAGATGGAGAAGCAGAATAGTCTCCAAACAAAAGATCAAAGGATAGCTTGCTGACACCGTTTATCAGAACGTAAGCTACAACTGCTATAAGGGATATTAACGAAACGGTAAGAGCAATTATGCAAGCATATTTTAAGATGGAATATAGCTTTTTCATTTGCTTACCCCTCGCTTTTCTTTCTTTTTTGGCTTATCTGCCTTTTCCTTCTTTAACAGTGAAAAGCTTACATTTAAAATAAGCGTAAAGACAAATAGAACAACACCTGTTGATATAAGGGCAGACAGAGCATCTCCCGACAGCTCCAAGGCTCCCATTGCTATATTTGATGTTAATGTTCTTACGCTTTGGAATAAGCTTTCGGGCATTTCGGGGCTGCCGCCGATTACCATAATAACCGCCATAGTTTCGCCGATTGCTCGTCCTATTGCAAGAACTACCCCGGCAAGAATTCCACTCTTTGCTGAGGGCACCATAACCTTAAAGGTTGCTATTTCCTTTGTTGCGCCAAGAGCCAAAGCGCCTTCGTAATAGGATGAGGGAACACTGTTCAAGGAATCGAGACTTACGCTGACTATGGTCGGCAAAATCATTATTCCGAGAACGATGGAGGCTGAAAGAATACCGTAACCCACACCTGTAGGTGAAATGTAATCTCTGACAAAAGGAACAATTACAGTCATTCCAAAAAGACCAAAGATAACAGAGGGAATACCTGCAAGTAAATTTATCATTTGTCTTATTGGTGAAACAAGCCTTTTGGGGCAAAACTTATATAGCGCAATAGATGTAAAAAGACCTATTCCCACGCCGATAATTACCGAAAGAGCCGTAACATATAATGAGGCTACAATCATCGGAAAAATTCCATAGCTTGGATTATCGGCAAGAGGCGCCCAATTACTGCCGAATACAAATTCGGCAAAGCCTGTTTTGGCTATGAACGGCACACCGCTTACAAAAAGAAAGACTGTAATTGTTGCCAGAGCAAGGATAGAAAAGACAGCGCTGAAAAGAAAGACTCCACGCATTAACTTTTCTCGCGCATTTATAAATCTGTAAAGACCCTGCATATTATTTTGAAACGCCTGCCCAAGTCTTGATAGCGGAGCTGCCTGCATCTACATTGTAAATATTTTTAAGATCCTCAAGTGAAATATTGTCAAAGGTGTTTTCTTTGTTAACAATTACCGCAATTCCGTCCTTTGCAACCTCATAATAGGTGCAGTTGCTTGCCTTGGAGGGAGTGAAGCTTTCTGAAATCATTCCAAAGTCCGACACACCGTTTTTGGCATTGTTATAGCCTGTTCCGCTTCCGCCGCCTGCAACGGTAATTTTAACACCGCTTTGTATGCTTTCAAACTTAGCGGCAAGCTTTTCCATAAGAGGGAGCAATGAGGTTGAGCCGGAAATATCGATTTTGCCTGTCAAGCCGGGGATTACCGTATATGATGTGGGAGAATCCTTGGTGGAAACATATCCGTTGTCGGTAATGATTTTCTGTGCATCTGAGCTTTGAAGGAATGCGTAGAACGCCCTGTTTACTTCATCATTGATGACGCTTTCTTGATAAACGATATTTAGCGGTCTTGAAATTTTGTAAGAGCCGTTTTTGATATTTTCGATTGTAGGCGCAACACCGTCAACCTTAAGCGTCTTTACTTCATCGGTAATGTAGCCGAGGCTATCGTAGCCGATTGCGAGAGGGTTGCCCTTTACCTCAACAAGAACAGAGGCGGTGTTTGAGGCAACGATTACACCGGATACATCGGATTTTCCCTTAAGACCGATGATTTCCATAAACGCGGATTTTGTTCCGCTACCGTCCTCACGGGTAACGACGCTAATGTTTTTGCTCTCGTCGAATGTCGAACCGCCGCAAGAGGTGATTGCTCCAAGAGAGCAGATGATAATTGTGAATGTGAGTAAAAGTGCAAAAGTTTTTTTCATTTTCAAAATCTCCTTTTTCATATTTTGCACTCATATTGTATCTCAATACAAATATTTCAGCAATCATATTTTTGTTTTGCAAATGTAATGTTTGTGTAAGGTGATTAGAAACGGAAATAATACTCGGATAAAATATATTGTAATGTAATTGACGTGATGTATTTAGTGTAAAAAGCATAAGGGCTTGGTTAACAAGACGTTGGGCGCGCGTTGAGATGGTGGGTCTTATTGGTGCAGGTAACAACCCAATGGTTGGTATGACTGTTGCTGTTGAAGCTGAAGAATTAAATAAGTAATTTGATTCTTAAATGAAATTTGCCAAAGGGCAAATGAAATACGCATACGCGATTGAAATACTTGCTTCGCAAGAATGAAATGTGCCACAGGGTGAAACCTGTGGCACATATTTTTTATTCGTTTTCGAGGGTTATGCTAAGGTGGATGCCGTCAAATGTAAACTCGCTGTCGGGGTATTTATATCCCTCGGGCAGGGAGGTTATACGCGCCTTTACATCTTCGTAGTAGACAAGGTCGACCTTTGCCTGCCCTTTATCGTCGGTTGTAGCGGTTAGCTCCTTGGAGCCTGAGTAAATTACAACCGTAACATCCTTGATTTTCATTCCGCTTGCGCTTGACACGGTTACGGTAAAGGTGGTGGCAGGCTTTAGCACATAGGCGCAAACATCACACTTGCCGTCCTTTGTGGCATCGGTATGCTTTGCCTTTAAAATAGCATTTGGGTGGAGGGTGCAGGCTTTAAAATGCTCGCTTGCGTTGGCTGACCACGCTTTTGCATAGGCGTGTCCGTTTGCGCTGCATCTTGTTTCGTCTTCGCTGTCACCGCAGGAGGCAAGCGAAAAGGCAAGCAGCAGTGTTAAGATAAGTGAAATAATAGCGATAAATCTTTTCATTTTTGTATCTCCGTTGATTTGATACTGTAATTACATTTTAGCATATTATTGCTACTGTTGTCAATTGACTAACTTTAATTCTCTGAGTATATTTTCCTCCCTGTGGGCATCAATTGAGGAGTATTTGCCCCGTTGCCCTACGGTAATCAGATTACCCATATGACGGTAGCCCAAAAATGCAGGGGGCAGGTGTGTTACGATATCGTCTATATTTCTTATCACTGTAAAATTGTCCCACCTGTGTCGCTTATTCCCCAAAAAGCCCCACACTACACGGGGCGTGCCAAAGCCGTACCCCACCACTGTGGCGGCAGGAAAGACAGAAAGAATGTACTCGTGGCACAAAAGGGCAAGGGCGCCACCGTGGGAGTAGCCTGTTACTGTGATTTTGGAACAGGCAGAGTCTTTAACTATTTTATGTATATCGGCGGCAAGGCTTTCCCAAACACGGACAAAGCCCCTGTGCGCAAGGTAGCCGCGGTGGGTTTTTACAGGGAAATTTAAATTGGTTTTCCAATCGTTTTTACCGTTTGATTTTTCAAAATACAAGTAAAGGGTGTCGCCGATTTTTTCACTTGCGTAGCTACCGTCACCCTCTATGTGGGTGTATGTAATGTTTAAGCATCTTAAAAATAAGCTGTACATGGTCATATTTTCTCCTTGGCGTATACATTGCTTTATGTGCTGAAATTATCCTTTTATTTAATATCTATGATATGAAGGTGTGGGCGAATGTTGACCTGTAAACAAAAAAATCCGCCTATTGGAAACAGGTGTTTTCAATGGGCGAATTTTGTCGAATGAATAGGATGAATAAAATGAAAATTCTTATTCATTATAGGCAAAAGCCGTTATTCACGGTTTGGTTAAAAGGTAGAATTTTTTTAATTTTTTTGTGCAATTTATATAATTAGGAAACTAACTAAATTTGTGCAAAAGAAACAAACATATTATACAATTGTCTATAATGAGGATTTTCACACGGAAAATTCTGTATTAAGGGCAAAAGTGTGGAAAACTCCGTTGAAAATGTGCAAAACTCTTGATTTTGCAGGGGCGCAAAAGTTGAAATATCCACTTTTCCACACTTTTAAGATGTTGAAAAGTTGAAAAAATGCCATCAAATTACACACTTGCCGAAAATTGAATTGTAGAAAAAAATAAATTTTTAACTTTTCCCTTGACAAAAATTATTCAGTTGAAGGGTGAATATTCATTCTTTTCAAATTTATTCTTGTGAAAATTGCACAAAAAATCAGGCTTGTTTTAGAAATATCAAGGCTCCAAGCCCCCAAAACACAATTGATAAAAAAATATGCTGAATATACATTTCCGCATTTTTGAAAACCTGTATGTATTCGTGAAAGCTGTCGGGAGAAAAAGCCGACTTCAGAACGGATAGCTCCGCAAGGATAATCATAAGGGATAACAGCTTTATTGCGTAAAATAAATTCTGCTTGCTGCTCATTTGATTTTATGTACTCCTTTCTTGTTCGAATGTTAAGCGCCGATTTTTACATCTACCTTAAATTGTATATTGCTTTGTATGAAAAATCAACGAACAATATTTGGAAGAACAGGCGCCATAAAGCCTTACGGAACAGGCTTTATTGATTTTTACACACTCCTTATAAATTAACTTGTGCAACAGGGCTGTGAAAGAGTGGCAAGCCACTAAAAAAGGGCGCTTATAAAGGGGCTGCGGCGGAAATCTTTCGGCGTATAATTACATATTAATCAAAGCATGAGCCAAGGAGAAAAGATGAAAAGGGTTGTTTTTGTAAGGCGGATAAAGATAGACAGGGTAAAGGAGCTTGAATATACTCTCAGCCGAGAGCATAACTCTTACACATTCGAAGGAGCAGAGCTTGTAGGGGGCAGGGAGGTAGAACGGGTTAGCATCCCCGATGTTACAAGCGACAGGCTAAGGGCGGTAACACTTTTTGAACTGATTGTAAACTACCGTGTATGTATTTGCACCCTTTGTGATGTAATTTGTGACCTAATATGTTGAAATTGCGAAAAGCCGCTGAAAAATAGCGGTTTTTTTATTTTATACTATTGCAATTTTTCGAAAATTATAGTATGATTATTAAAATAAAAGTCATAATGAGTTAAAAAACAGGAAAGGATCCTTGGTGGTTTCTATGTTATCAAAAGTAAATGAAGCTATCCGCCGCTACGGTATGGAGGATATCCTTGACGGTGCTATTATTGGCTTTTCGGGCGGGGCTGATTCAAGCGCGCTCTTGCATTTTTTAAAGGACAGGTGCAAATGTCTTTTGGCGGTGCATATAAATCATATGATAAGAGGGGCTGAGGCTGACCGTGATGAGGAGGCGTGCAGGGCTGTGTGTGAAAAATACGGCGTTGCGTTTAAATCCTTTAGGGTTGATGTGCCCCGCCTCGCAGCCGAGCGCAAGCAGGGGCTTGAGGAAACGGCAAGGGAGGAAAGGTATAAGATTTTTTATGACCTTCTTTCCAAAAACCCGCAGTATAAGCGCATTGTAACCGCGCACAACGCAAACGACAATGCGGAAACGATTGTTTTTAATTTGACACGAGGCAGTGGAATAAACGGCTTGTGCGGAATTAAGCCTGTTTACGGCTCTGTTGTCCGTCCTCTTATTTTTTCATCAAGGGATGAAATAATTAAGTATTGTCAAGACAATAATATAGAGTATGTAACCGACTCCACAAATGCGGATACGGACTATACAAGAAACCGTATTAGGCACAATGTTTTACCCGAGCTTTTGAAAATAAATCCCAACCTTATTGCTGCCTGCACAAGGCTTGGTGAAATTCTGCGGCAGGATGAGGAATATATTTTTGGGGCTGCTAAGGGTATTTTTGACACCTTGAAGGGCGGAAGGCTCGAAAAGAGCGTGGCGCAGGAGCTTGATGCGGCGGTTTTGTCAAGGGTGCTTAAGCTGATGTGCCCCCACCTTGACTATGTCGGAGTGAAAGAGTGCGCGGGGCTGATTTGCCAATGGAAAACAGGCAAGAGGCTTAATGTGGGATGCGACACTGTGTTCAAAATAGAATATGACTACTGCCATTTTGTTTCAAGTGACAGTATAAGCGTAGAGGAGTTTTATACTCCCTTGACAGAAGGAAAAAACGAAATTTCCAACACAGGGCTAACTGTTTTTGTAAATGAGGAGTGCCGTGACCGGTCATTGACCGAGGTTGGCAGGGTGCGCCTAAACCCAGCCCATATTGTGGGAGAGCTTTATGTAAGGAACAAGCGGGATGGGGATACGGTTAAAAGCGCAGGAGTGACCAAAAAGCTTAAACGGGTGTTTGCGGATTTGCATATCCCTTCCGAGGAAAGGCTAAGGCTTCCTGTAATTTGCGATGAGCAAGGACCTGTGGCAGTGCCCGGCATTGTTGCCAGGGACGGTGCCTTTGATAAAAAAGGCGACTTAATAATTAAAGTGTATAAAAAATCAACATAAACCACTTAAACGGAGGTATCAATGAAAAAGAAAAATAATGTCTTTACCATAATACTTTTGCTTGCAATAGCGATTATTTTGGTAGTGATGATTGTATCTGTGTTAAATCCGTCTCCAAATGTAAAAACCATCACCTACGGTGAAATGGTGGATGCCTTTGAGAAAAATCAGGTATACGGATATATTAACGACCCTAACGAATTTTCCGTTATGGTATTTATGTCCGAGGCGGACTGGAAAAATTATTGGGACGGCAAGAGCGAAAATGATGCTGCCTTGTACAAGAATTTAAGAATTGCAAATCTTACAAGCAGTGATTATTATGAGTTCTTCGGTTCTCCCTACAGCAGCTACGCGCCCTCAAGGCTTAACGGTATACAGGAAGAGCTTGGTGACGCCTCTAACATAGGCACCCGCCACGAGTCTGTGGAGGTTGAGGAAACGCCTTGGTATGTTTCCAACCTGCCGCTTATTATAATGGTGGTTCTGTTCATTATCTTTATGGTTGTTTCCTTCCGTCAAACAGGCGGCGGCAAGATGGGCGGCTTTGGAAAGTCCAAGGCAAGGCACCAGGAGCAGTCAAGGGAAAAGGTAACCTTTGATAATGTGGCAGGCGCAGATGAGGAAAAGGCAGAGCTTGAGGAGGTTGTTGAATACCTTAAGAACCCTGCGAAGTTTACAGGCTTGGGCGCAAAAATTCCGCACGGTGTGCTTTTGGTTGGCCCTCCCGGTACAGGTAAAACATTGCTTGCAAAGGCAGTTGCGGGTGAGGCAGGAGTGCCGTTTTACTCAATGTCCGGCTCTGACTTCGTTGAGATGTATGTCGGTGTGGGCGCTTCCCGTGTAAGAGATTTGTTTGACAATGCAAGAAAATCAAGCGCGGCAATTATATTCATTGATGAAATTGATGCGGTTGGCCGTCAAAGGGGCGCAGGCTTAGGCGGCGGTCACGATGAGAGGGAGCAGACACTTAACCAGCTCCTTGTTGAAATGGACGGCTTTGACGGACATTCCGGTATTATAGTTATGGCTGCAACAAACCGCCCTGATATTCTTGACTCCGCCCTTTTAAGACCCGGCAGATTTGACAGGCAGATTACAATTGGCTTACCTGACATTAAGGGCAGGGAGGAAATCTTAAAGGTGCATTCAAAGGGCAAGCCCTTTGAGGAAAGCGTTGATATGCACAAGGTTGCCCAAACAACCGTTGGCTTTACAGGCGCTGACCTTGCAAACCTACTTAATGAGGCGGCGCTCTTGGCAGCAAGGCGCTCCAAGACCTTGATTGGTATGGATGAAATTGAGGACGCTTGGGTTAAGGTTTGCGTAGGCACACAAAAGAAGAACAGAATGACAGAGAAGGAAAAGAGAAATACAGCTATCCACGAGGCAGGCCACGCAATTGTTGCCCATATTCTGCCTACACAGGATAATGTGCGTCAAATTTCCATTATTCCAAGCGGCAGAGCCCTTGGCTACACCTTAACTCCGCCAAGCGAGGATAAGTACAGCGAGTCCAAGCAGGAGATGAAGGAAAGAATTGCTATGATGCTTGGCGGCAGAGTTGCCGAGCAGATTATATTTGGCGACTACACAGGCGGCGCCTCCAACGACATCCAAAGGGCAACGGAGGTTGCGCGCAAGATGGTTACCGTTTACGGTATGAGTGAGGAGCTTGGCACAATCCGCTACGGCTCGCAGCACAGCGAGGTGTTCTTGGGAAGAGACTTTGGCTCCACCCCCGACTACTCCGACGCTACTGCGGCTAAGATTGATGCGGAGATTAAGAAAATTGTTGACGAGTCCTACGCATTGGCTACTGAAATCCTTACAGCCAACAAGGAAAAGCTTGACTTTATCGCTGACTTCCTGCTTAAGCATGAGGTTATGGACGATGAGCAGTTTGCCCTTGCTATGAAGGACGGTGTAACAATGGAGGAGGTTGAGGCGCTTGTTACCGAGAAAAAACGCAGAAGCGAAGAGGAAAACAGGCGTAGACAGGAAAAGATAGAGGCTGAAAAGAGGGCGGCGGCTCAAGCGCAGATTGACGAAAGAAAGCGCATGGAGCAGGAGCTTGGCTTAGGCGATGATGAAGACGAGGACAACAAGGCAGAGGATGCTGAGGTAATCGAGCAAATCGAGGCGGAGGCTGACAACGGTGAAAATGTAACTGAGGAGCCACAGGAAAAGGCTGAAAACGAGATGCCAACCGAGGATGCCGAGGACACCGAAAATAAGTAACATTCAAAAAAGGATGCCATACGGAGATGTGGCATCCTTTCTTTTTATATAAGGAAGAGAAGAGATGTGGGCAATATGCACAAAAAAACATTTTTTAATTGTGCAAATGTCCAAAAAACCAACAAATCTCTTGACAGATTAGGGTAAATAATATATAATTAATCTGTAATAAAGTTTCCGAGGAGGGAAATATGAAAAAGAAACTATTAGTATTACTTGCCATACTTGCTATGGTAATGTGCGTTTTCATCGCCTGCGGCGAGGAAGAGGAGTGCGCACACCAATTTAAGGTTACAAAAACTGTTGCTGCAACCTGTGGCAAAGAGGGTCAAAGGACTCTTACCTGCTCACTCTGCAGTGAAACAAAGACAGAGACTATTGCTAAGCTGACAAAGCATAACTACAAGTCCACTGAAACACCTGCTACATGTCAGGCTCCCGGTATGTCTGTTGCTGAGTGTACAGTTTGCGGTCACAAGACTGAAACCGTTATATCTCAACAGCTTCCTAAATGCGACCCGACAAACTGTGAGGTTATTATTGAAAAAGCTGCTAACTGTACCGAGGACGGCATACAGAGAAATGTATGTAAGACCTGCGGTAAGGATGTTTTCAGCTACGGCTTTGAGCCTAAGATTCCAAAGCTCGGCCATACATATGAAAGGGACAACCTTCAGTCCAACGAGAGCAAGGGTATTACATTCTATATAGGTACCTGCGAGGCAGAGGGCAGATATGAGCTTGAGTGTAAGGAAGAGGGCTGCGGCCACAAGCGTACAGTTACCCGTGATGAGTACAAGGAGCTTGGTGAGGCTAACTTAATTCCAAGCTACGATGTTACAAAGTATGACGATATGGAGCTTAAGCAGCACAAGTTCCCGCTTGAAAGAAATGACTCAACTGAGCCAACCTGTACAGAGAGTGGATATGACATCTATATTTGCGAGGCTTGCGGATACGAGGACAAGAGAGCTGTATACGATCCAAACGGACACTTCTATGTTACCAAGGACGCTCAGCTTGATGTACATTACAAAATTACACTTGCTCCAACCTGCCAAAACCCCGGTACAATGGCGTACATTTGTACAGTATGCGGTGAGGTTGCTACCGAGGCTGACTTTATAAAGACGGTTCCGATTATCGACCATAATATCGTAGATGATGAGAATGTTTGTGAGCTTTTTGCAAGCGCTGATGCTACTTGCACAGAGGCTGCATACAAGATCTTCATTTGCTCTGCAGACCCATTCTGCACAGAGAAGAAGACATTTACATACGGTGACCCTCTTGGTCACGACCCGCAAAGAAACGGTGAGGTTAACTGCTCAACAGAGGGCTTAACACCTTATAAGTGCAGCCGTTGCGGCGAAGAAACACTTGTGAACGATGAGTTCTCTAATTTGGATATCAGACACACCTACGGTTCGGTTAAAATTGCTGCTACTTGTGTAGACAGAGCTATCTTTAACTGCTCCATATGCGGTAAGGATTACAAATCCTATGATGATGATGCTTCGGGAGATCCACACGGCAACCATGTATATGATGTTGTTAATGAGGTTGTTCCTGAAAGCTGCTCCGCTGAGGGCTATACAATTTACGGCTGCTCTGCAGGTAACTGCGGCTTGACACAAAACAGAGATTATGTTGCAAGAATCAACCATACATTTAACGGTGTGACTGAGGATGGCAAGATTATCTGCGCAGTATGCTCATTCAGCTACAGAGATGTTACAACTGAGATTACAACAGGCGGCGGCACCCTTTGCCTCGGCTGCGAAAAGACTCCTTGCGAGTGCGGCTTGAAGGTTGAATGGAACGGTTATGTTTCACCTAAGGGTCCAACAGAAATTAAGGCAAACGAGGAGCTTGTTAAGAACAGTGTTGAATGGACTGAGGTTGAACAGAAGACAATTGATTTGGCAATCGGTAAGGGTATGATTATCCTAAACGGTCAGGATGCTACAACATATACTGTTAAGGTATATGATAAGGCAGACGGTGAGCTTCTTGCTACAATCGAGGTAAGCGGCGCAATCGTGCTTATCGACCTTTACAAGTATGAGGCGGTTGGTCAGGTTGCTATCACAGCTTCTACAGATGCAGAGGCTTACTTCTACTCAATCGTAAAGTAATTAAATAGCATAAAATGTGGACATAGCCAAAAGCTGTGTCCACTTTTTTGCATTTATGGGTATAATTTTGTGTAAAGTGTACAAAAAAATTAAAAATATATAAAAGGTATTGATATTTGTAACAAAAAATGGTACAATTAAAGCACAAAAGTACATATTAATGTACAAAAACAAGAGGTGAAATATGAAAAAGAGAATTGCATTAGTATTGTCAGTTATCTGCTTGCTTGCTTTGCTTGTTGCTCTTGCATCCTGCGGACACGAGCATGCACCGGGCAAGGATTGGCAGAAGGACGCCACCAACCACTGGAAGGTTTGCTCCGTGGAGGGTGAGGAATGTGCTGAAAAGTTAGAAGTTGCGGCACATACATACAAGAAGGAAACAAAGGACGCTACCTGTACTGAAAAGGGTCTTTTGACTGAGACTTGTACAGTTTGCGGTTATGTTAAGAAGACAGATATTGCTATTAAGGCACACGACTATGCAGACGCAACCTGCACTCTTCCAAAGACATGTAAGGATTGTGGCGCAACAGACGGTGAGGCTTTAGGTCACACAGGCGGAACCGCAACCTGTACAGCACAGGCGGTTTGTGAAACCTGCGGCGAGAGCTACGGCGAGCTTATACCTCACGATTATACAGACGCAACCTGCACTCTTCCAAAGACATGTAAGGTTTGTGGCGCAACAGA
>JAFTMJ010000079.1 GCA_017452475.1 Clostridia bacterium
AAATTCTTCCTTATTAATTATCTTAACCCCCAGCGCCTGCGCCTTGGTTAGCTTGGAGCCTGCCTCCTCGCCTGCCAAAACGTAGCTGGTTTTTTTAGACACGGATGAGGAAACCTTGCCTCCCCTTGCCTTTATCATTTCGGACGCTTCATCCCTTGTCATATTTTCAAGAGTGCCTGTCAACACAAAGGTTAAGCCCTCAAAGTCGCTTGAAAGCACGCTAACCCTGTTTTCGGTTTTAACGCCTGCGTTTTTAAGCCTTTCAACTATATACCTTGTTGAGTCCTTGCTAAAGAAATCAACAACGCTTTTTGCCATTATTTCGCCAAAATCGTTTACCTCTCTTATTTCATCAAGGGTGGCGGTAAACAATTCATCAACAGAGCCGAATTTGTTTGCCAGTTCTGCTGAGGCAACCTCACCAATATGACGGATGCCAAGGGCGAAAATAACCCTTGCCAAGCCTGCTTCCTTTGAGGCTTCACGGGCGGCGGCGAAGTTTTGGGCGCTCTTTTCTCCCATACGGTCAAGGGCGGCAATTTCCATAGGGTCAATATAGTATAGGTCGGAGGCATCGTGAATCAAATCCGCATCCAAAAGCTGCTTAACAAACTTTTCGCCCACGCCCTCAATATTCATTGCCTTTTTTGAGGCGAAGTGGATAATATTGCGTTCAAGCTGTGCGGGGCAGGCAGGATTTGTACAGCGGAGAGCGCCTAAGGTAAAATCCTCGCCGTCATCAACAAAATCGTCTGCATCATCATAAGTTAGAGAACCGCCGCATGACGGACAAGCAGAGGGCATTTCGTAGGGCTGCTCATTGCCTGTTCTGTCCTCCTTTACGCTACCCACAACCTCGGGGATAATGTCACCCGCCTTTTGGACAATAACACTGTCGCCTATGCGGATGTCCCTTTCCTTAATTATATCTATATTGTGAAGTGTTGCACGTGAAACGGTGGTGCCTGCAAGCTTTACCGGCTCTAAGACCGCATTGGGGGTCAAAACACCTGTCCTGCCCACCTGTATTGCAATGTCGATAAGCCTTGTTTTCTTTTGCTCGGGTGGGTATTTGTAGGCAACCGCCCACTTTGGTGTGCTTGTGCCCTCGCCCATTTCCCTTCTCTTTTCTAAGGAGTTGACCTTTATTACCGCGCCGTCAATATCGTACTCAAGGCTATTCCTCTTTTCACCTAAGGCAACAACCGCATTTACAATATCGTCCTCGTTTGAGCTAACGGTCAAAAGCGGGATTGCCTTAAAGCCTAAATCGGCTATTTTTTCAATGGTGTCCTTGTGGGTTTCCACATCCGTCAGCTCGCCCTCTTGATAGTTAAAAACGAAAATGTCAAGCCCGCGCTTGGCGGTTTCCTTAGAGTCAAGGCACCTGAGTGAGCCTGCCGCCGCATTCCTTGGGTTGGCCCACAGGCTTTCCCCATTCCTTTCCTTTTCTCTGTTCAGCCTTTCAAAGGAGCTGTGGGGCATAAAGACCTCACCGCGAACGGTGATATTTACGGAGTCGCTAAGCTCCAAGGGGATTGTGCGGATTGTTTTTATATTTGCGGTTACATCCTCGCCAACGGTGCCGTTGCCACGGGTTGCACCAACCCTTAAAATACCGTTAACATACTGTAGCGACACGCTAAGACCGTCAATCTTCGGTTCAACGGAAAAGGTGGTGTCACCTCCAACCTCCTCCTTTACCTTTCTGACAAAGGCGCGCAGGGACTCAAGGTCGAAAACGTCGGTAAGACTTGCCATTTTCACATTATGCGTAACCTTTTCAAACTTGTCAAGGGCGTTACCTCCGACACGCTGTGTAGGTGAGGTTTCGCTATAAAATTGAGGATTTGCAAGCTCGAGCGCCTTTAGCTCCTCAAACATTTTATCATATTCAAAGTCGGAAATTTCCGGGGCGTCATTCTCATAATACCTTTTGGAATGATAGCTTATCAGCTTTCTTAGGTGGTTTATTCTTTCCTCTGTATTCATAGCCTACCTCATATACATAAAATA
This sequence comes from Clostridia bacterium, assembly GCA_017452475.1. Classification (GTDB taxonomy): domain Bacteria; phylum Bacillota; class Clostridia; order Oscillospirales; family CAG-272; genus RGIG2000. Next base: position 2,017 of record JAFTMJ010000079.1, read on the forward strand.
TCATATTTAGTATAGCACAAACAGGTCAAAAATTCAAGAAACATATGTATTTGTCGCAGTATTTTATATTTTTTATTTCAATGCGACATTTATCTTGGGGTGATTATGTCGGATTGTCGCCTTTTGGCTGTTTGTGTCAACATCTTTTCGTTGATTTGGTAATTTTTTACTGTATAATAAACTCAAGAAAGCAAGGACATACATATTACAAAGCAAAGGAAGAAAAAAATTATGAAAAAGTACTTATCTTGCATTATCCTTATTGTTCTTTGCATCGTTTGCGCAACGGTTTTCTATGTAAGCGCAATGGACTTTGAGTCCGAGCAGGAGGAAACGCCCCCTGCCTCCTCTGCCACCCCAAAGCCGCAAGCGCCGAGCAAGGAGCCGCCCAAGCGCGCCTCGATTGACAAAAGCGGAACTATCCTTAGCGAAAGGCTGACTAATGTTAATCTAAGGCTTGAATGGGCAATGTACAAAATTGAGAGTGAGCCCACAATTTATCTAAGCGCAGAGCTTTACCTTGATACCCCTGAGCAAATAACAAATGCAGGCTCGGGCTACATTTCAATAAACGGTAAGAAAAAGGAATTTACAACCAACACAATGGTGGGCACAAGCAACCTTTTATCAGCCTATTCCTTAGCGGTTGAGAGCAAGGGGGAGGACATTATTAATTTTGAATGTTATCTTGATATTTCTGCGGTTACGGAAAGCGGGGACACGGTAAAGGGTCTTTTTGCCAAGGGTAGCGCAGTGGCAAGCGAAAAGCAGCTAAGCAAGAGCCACTTAATTGAGCTTGACCATATTTCAATGTTCCCCGAGCTGCCAAGCGGAGATGAAATAACCTCCCTTTGTATGGTGCTTAACTATTTGAAATATGACATTGATAAATGTGAGCTTAGTGACCTTTATTTGGACAAGGGTCCTGCCCACTACACCGATACCGAAAAGGCAAACGCAGGCAACCCAAAGGACACCTACAATTCCTACGGATGCTTGCCCCCTGTTATTGTAAATGCGGCAAACAAGTTTATTTCCATTAACGGCGGGAGCTTTTCCGCTTTGAGCCTCAGCGGTCAAGAAGCTGACTCTCTGTACCGCTTGGTATCTCAAAATATACCTGTTATTGTTTGGGCGTGCGAGGAATTTGACTCTACCCCTTCGGTTTTTCGCACTTTAATCATAGATGGCAAAACAGTTTACTTAAAATCCAATGTGTGCACAATGGTGCTAATCGGCTACGATTTGGAAAAGAAAACCGTAACCTTAGCAAGCCCACACGGAAATGTGTTTGATTTGGATATGGACCTATTCGAATTAAGGTATGCGCAGGTTGGCTCCCTTGCTGTTGCCATCAAATGAGCCTTGCTTTGCAAAATTGCCCCTTTTCAAAGCAGGATCACCCAAAAAAGAAAGACTTGCCTTTTGGCAAGTCTTTCTTTTTTATGTGGGAAACTATATTTACGGATTCTTGGTTGGTTCCTTTAAGATTATTTTAAAAAACAAAAAGCAATTTAAAATGGCGAGTGCAATCAGCACTCGCCATTTTGAGTTATTTAGTTGTTAGAAGCATAAGCAATTCTTTTGTTGCTTCTGTAATTTCGCCAAGGGTTGGAAGCTTATCATCAGGCAGCTCTAATTCTTGAATTTTTGAGGTAAGCTCTGAAAATGTACTTTTTATTAATTCTGCTTTTCTTTCTTCGTCAGTCTTTTTAATATCATCGTACATTTTGATGTAAAGCTCAAGCATCATTCGTAAATTCTTCTCTCGCATTAAAAACACATCGCAAACCCTTGAAACCTGTTCGGTTCCTGTATCTTCCTCGGTAGAGTAAACACCGTCTATTGTATCGCCTAATCTATGTAAGGAATTGGCACTGTTTTCGGTAATTTGCTTTTGTAATGCAACTATTTGCTCAAAAATTTCTCTTTCAGTTAATTTATTTTCCATTTTATTATCCTCCAAATATTCCTTTGGCGGACACGCAAGGCATATTGTATTTTCGTTTATGAAGCGTGCCCTGCCATTTTTAACAAGACCCTTTGCCCTTTTTAAATAGGTAGCCTCATATTCATTTCCTTGCTCGTCAACAACAATAATGTTTTTTTCTATGGGTGTCGCCCCCTTGTCTTGATTTGCATTTTATGAATTCTTCGTTTTTTGTTATGGGTTTCTTCCCCTAATTCATAATTTGATTGTATCATAAATTAGTAACGGTGTCAATAAATTCAGAAATAAAAAGAAAACACAATCTAATACATTAAATCACGGCAAAGCCGTGCATGCATTGAAGAAACATTAAAAATCAGTTCTTTTTATCAATGGCTAAAACTTCTCGTTTAGTTATATGTTCTCCTTTGCAGTTTTGCACGATGCTATAAGCACTACTCTAATAGATGTACACTTTGAAGAAAGTTCTTTGAATTTTTGTTCATCAATATAGTTAGTTCTATAAAGAAGTTCCAGCCAATACCCGGTTTCATTTGCTTCCTTTAAGGCAATTTCCAACTTTGAAATAAAGTCCTTTTTGCCTTGGGCATATTGCGCTTCGTGTATATTTGCTCCGATAGATGTAGCGCTTCTACCAATTTGATTGGAAATTATAGTTTCATGATCGGCTTTTAATTTTTTCACAAGATTAATTATATCAACAGAAAAATCCATTGAAAGCTCTGCAAGCTTATTTTCTTTCATAGCTTTATCACCTCATCATCATTGTACCACATCAAAATATCATTGTCAACAAATGATGTATCGCTTAGCGATATGATGTTTTTCGCTTCGCTCCAAATGATGTTACTCCACTTCGTGTCGTAATGAGGCAATGTTTGCCCCGAATGTGTCGTTAGACACACATCATTAGGTAAAACCGTCATCTTTGGCAAAGCCAACATCATTTGCCAAAGGCAAACATCATTCAAAAAGAAAAGACTTGTCTTATCGACAAGTCTTTTCTTTTTGTTGGGGTGGATGATGAGATTCGAACCCACGGCCTTCAGAGCCACAATCTGACGCTCTAACCAGCTGAGCTACACCCACCAAAGTACGCTCTCCTTTTTGGAGAGTAATATAGCCTTACCGCGCTGGGCAAGACCCCGAACCACTGTGGTTTGTGGTTGGCGTACCCGGAGGGATTCGAACCCCCGACCTACTGCTTAGAAGGCAGTTGCTCTATCCGGCTGAGCTACGGGCGCATACAAGTTCTCATTTATTCGGGACACGCTGCATGAGTTATTATATCCGTTCTCCTGGCATTTGTCAATGCTTTACTAAAAATATTTTTTTGTTTTTGCAT
>JAFTMJ010000080.1 GCA_017452475.1 Clostridia bacterium
AAATGCGCCCTTGCCAATTGTTTTTACAGATGCGGGGATAGAAATTTCCTTAATATCCGTGCATTTGTAAAAGGCATAGTCGCAAATTGTTACAACTCCGTCGGGTATAATAACCGTGCTAATTAAACTACATTCCGCAAACGCGAAATTTGGAATTTGTTCTATATCGGTTAGCACAACGGTTTTAAGTCCCTTTGGCATCACCGCACTGATAAGGCTGCTATCCATAGCGCCAAAGGCATAGGATAGCCTTGGGCTAACGGTACTGCCCCTATCATTTCCCACAAAGGGCAGCTCTATTCTTGTCATACCCGTGCAGCCCTTAAATGCGCCAAAGCCCATGCTTTCAAGGCTTTTCGGTATTACAACCTCGGTAATTCCCGTGCAGCCCTCAAAGGCACCCTCTCCAATGGTTTTAATTCCGTTTGGCAATGTAACCTTGCCCAAGGAGGAGCAGCCCTTAAATGCGCTTATGCCGATAGATGTCACACCGCTTGGCAGCTTAATGCTCTTTAAGGAGGCGCAGCCGCTAAAGGTGGAGGCACCGATTGTCTTAATGCCGCTTGGCAATGTAACGCTTTCTATTTGTCCACAGCCGAAAAATGCTTTTTCGCCTATGCTTCCGCCCCTTACGGTAACCCTCTTAAGGCTTTTCGGTATGTTACCGTCAAAAATATGGTTAAGAGTGTTATTAACCGTATCAGCCTCATTTTTGCCCAAGAACGGAATGTTAATTTCGGTAATGCTTTCGCAGCCGCTAAAGGCGCCCTTGCCGATTTCCTTTATTTCATCGGGAATATATACGCTTGTTATATCCTCCCTGTCCTTAAACGCCCCTTCATCAATGGCGACAACATTTCCGCCGCCAAGCTCCTTCGGCACCTCAAGGTGTCCGCCCTCTATGGGGTCATCATCCTTAAAATCGCCGATTATATATCCGCCCTTTCCTTCCTCTAAGTCGTAAACATATTCGTCGGAGCTACGGTAAATTGCAACTCCAATAATAATGGAAACGGCAGTAACCACCGCCACTGAGGCTGTGATTATGGCGGAAAGAATAAGCTTGGATTTTATCCTTTTGCGCCTTGCCTCTATTTTTTCGGAGGCGGCTGTAAGCTCATTTTTCAGCTTTTCGTCATCCGAGCTTAAAAGCTCTAAATAAAGGCTGTTTTCCTTTATGGAGGCTGTTCCCTTGGAAAGCTCCTCCACACTGCTTACCTTATATGTGGCAAGGAGCAAGCCAAGTATAGCCGCCTTGCTTTTTCCCTTTCTCTTTATGTACCTTTTGTATGCCTCGATTGCGGTTTTAAAGTTGCGGCTTTTTAAGAATTGGTCGCCCTTTACAAACACATTTTCATCAATTTTTTCGCAAAGAGCATTTATTTTCCCCTTTAGCTCCTCACTGCCGTGGCTCATTATCAGCACGTAGCTCTTAGCCATATATACCGCCCTTGTGGTGCTTTCAAAGGCGCTAAGCTCCGTCACGCCGCCCTCCACAAGCAGCTTACCCAAAAGCGCTTCATCATTATTCAAGTCTATATCAAGCACCCTTTCAAAGTACTCGTCAGCCTTTATAAAATTCCTGCTTTGCAAAAAGTCGTATGCTCTTTTCAAAAGCGGGGCAATATACACGGCAGGGTCCGCAGCCTGCGCTTGTACATCCACATCTTGGGGCGCTTGCTCCCTTTGCTCACAGGCGGGGGTAGCTTCCGCCTGCCTTGCGCGGCAATTTTCACATATGTCAATTCTTTCGCCCTCGGGGGCTTCAATGTCTACACCGCAAATCTTACATTTATTCTCCATTTTTATCTCCTTAGATGTCCTTATTCTGCTCCTCTAAAACTGAATTCATTATCTCCTGCTGCTTTTTGATGCCGCGGGCAATAATTGCTTTTTTAAAGCTTAGCATAACTGCCATAAGTCCTATTGCAAGCATAGGTATACCCACAAAACAGCACCAAAACAGCTCGGGTGAGTTTTTTGTGCCTATGTTTTCAAAAAAGTCCACCGTGCCAACAATATTAAGCACTAAGCCGCAGACTGCCAATATAATTCCAACTGTTCTTAAAATTATTTCTTTTTTCATATTAATTCACCTAAACGAGAACACCTGCTTTAGCTGTGGCTGTGCGCCTGTTACAGGGTCCATCTCCATTATTAATATATCCTTCATGTATTCGTTCCATTTTTCAACAACAGGGCTTTCCCTTTGCACTCTCGAAGCATATTCAATGCCCCTTTCGCACTCGTAATATCCAAAAAGCTCGTTGCCCACATTCCAAATCGTGTAGTTCACAATGCCTGCCTCTGTCAGCACCGCCTTCATTTCATCCCAAATTTCGTTATGGCGCTTGATGTATTCCTCCAAGCAGCCCTCTACAATTTTGCCCTTCCAAGCATACTTTTCCATAAACTCACCTTCCTTTCTTATTTCAATTATAGCACATATTCCATAAACTGTAAATAATTTAACAAAAAAATAATCGCCCTATCTTACGAAAGGGCGATTTTTTTAATTATACCTCGGGAATATTAACTTCAATTTCCTTGCCAAGCTCGGCGGATTTAATAATACCGTCAATGATAGCCTGGTTTATAATAATTTGCTCGGTTGGCACAGGAGCCTTACCACCTGTGATTATTGCGTCAAGGAAGGAGCGAACCTTCTCGTGGAAAAGGTCAGGGGACGGAATGATAGGAATTTCTGTGCAAACCTGTGAGCCTGCCATTTCGCTGTACACCTTCATAGGTCCGCCAACGGAGCCGTTCCAGCACTCTGTTGATGGGATACGGAGTGAGCCCTTCTTACCCATAATAATTGTATCACCGGGGGTGTCAAGGTTCATCGCCCAAGCAATACGGAAGTCAAGGATAATTCCACCCTCAAGGCGGATAAAGCCTGCGGCAAAGTCCTCAACGCCGAAAAGCTCTGCATATTCGGGGTGCCAAGGGTAGTTCTTTGGGTCTGTGCCAAAGAAATTAGACTTGTAGCCGCTTACTGTAAGTGGCTTGGGATAGCCGATTGCGTTAAGCACCATATCAAGGGAGTAGCATCCAATGTCACCCATTGCGCCAATACCTGCGGTCTTGTCCTCAATAAAGGTTGTGCCAAAGGGTGTTGGAATACCCCTTCTGCGTCCGCCGCCTGTTTGGATGTAATAAATCTCGCCAAGCACGCCGGACTCCACAATTTCCTTTATCTTCTTCATATTCGGGTCCATTCTTGGCTGGAAGCCGATTGAAAGGATTTTTCCGCTTTCCTTTTCGGCGCGGCGCATTTCAACCGCCTCCTCAAGTGTTACGGACATTGGCTTTTCGCAAAGAACATTCACGCCCTTCTTAAGCGCGTAAATCGTACACTCTGCGTGAGTCCTGTTGTATGTACAAATAGAAACTGCGTCAAGGTCCTCTTCCGCATCAAGAAGCTCCTTGTGGGAAAGGTAGCATCTTGCCCCTGTAATTTCCCATTTCTCAGCAAACTTCTCTGCCTTGCCCGGCACAAGGTCAGCAAGAGCAACGATTTCAACGTCGCTCATTTCCTTGTATCTTGCCGCGTGGGCATCAGCAATCCAGCCTGTACCGATAATTGCCACCTTGAGCTTTTTCGCAGCCTCAATCTTTTCCTTTTGCGGAGCATTCTTAAACTCATTCATAATGCTCATACTATCTTTTTTAGCCATAATATTTCCTCCGTTTTAGTGTTTTATAGCTATAACCATTTTACCATTATTAAAACACAAATGTCAATATACTTTGTATAATTCACTCAAGAATATTCGAGGTGATAAAATCAATACCCCACTGTACAAGCTGCTCTGCTCGCAAAGGGTCGTCAACTGTCCAGCAGTTAACGCTTAAGCCGTAGGAATGGGCAAGCTCAATTTGCTCCCTTGTCAGCTCCTTGCACCACACATCCACATCTATGCGGTCCCTTTTCAGCCTTTCCAGCTCATCTTCGGTTATCTTCCAGAATAAATATTGAATGCTTTGGTTTGGCAAAATTTTTCTCACCTTTAATAAATTGTCATAGTTAAAGGAAATGAAGGTTAGATTGTCAAGGTAATCATAGGACTTAATTATGTCAATAATTTTGCCGATTTCCTCGTCGGTAAAGTCGGATTTAAGCTCCAAAACCGCGTGCTTTTCATATTTTTTAACAATATTCAAATAATTTTCAAGGGTGGCAGGGCGCAAATCAACCCTGTTCTTTGTACCGTCCTTGTCGAAAAATACCACAGCTTGGAGTTCCTCCAAGGTCTTTTTTTCAAGGAAAATTTCCTCCCCCGAAAGACGGGTATAATTGTCATCGTGCCCAATCACAAAGTGACCGTCAGCAGTCCTGTATATGTCGGTTTCTATACCGTAATACGAACGGTTGCCCGCCGCCACAAAGGCAGCGCAGGTGTTCTCCACCTCAATGCCCGAAAGCCCCCTGTGTGCAATAACCCTTGTGCTTTTCTTTTCAAATTTTTTAGTGTTCATATTTTCCCCCAAGCCTTAAATTTAATTTAATTATAGCATACAGAAAGCCACAATTCAACAAAAATCTCTCTTCCCAAATTTCCCACAAAAAAAGGACACCTTCGGGCAATATCATTAAGATAAGAAACAAACCGAGTTTAGAAATGAGCCCGGTTTTGTTTTTTGCAAAAAAATGAAAAAATTTCAAAAAAGACTTGACAAATGAACGAAAATGTGCGGTCGCCCCTAT
>JAFTMJ010000081.1 GCA_017452475.1 Clostridia bacterium
CTTTTGCAATATTTTTTCGACAGTTTTTTGCTGCCTTTTTTCTCTATACCTTTTTTGCATAAGAATACTCCTAAACTCGCTTTCTTGCCTGTTTAGGAGTATTCTTTGTTTTTTATTCGTTTCTTAACTTAATGGTATTGCGAAAAATCGGTCTTATTTTAGTCCGGGTATCAAGGCAGTTGCAATTCCCAAGTAGATAAGCAAGGAAAGTGCATCAACAATTGTTGTAATAAACGGGCTTGCCATAACCGCAGGGTCAAGCCCAACTCTTTTTGCAAGGATAGGCAAGCAGCAGCCAACAAGCTTAGCAACAATTATTGTAATTAATAAAGTGAAGCTGACAACAACGGATATTTCCACAGTAACTGCGTCGTTACCAAGCATAAGGTTATCAATGAGCATCATTTTTGCAAAGGTTGCAACACCAAGCACAACACCGCAGAGAAGTGAAACCCTCAGCTCCTTAAATAAAATCTTAAAGATATCTCCAAGCTTAATTTCTTCAATTGCAAGACCGCGGATTATTGTAACTGAGGTTTGACCGCCTGCATTACCGCCGGAGCCCATTATCATAGGGATAAAAGCGGTTAAAACAACGCAGCTTGCAAGCTTACTTTCAAATGAGGTGATGATTTGGCTTGTAAAGGTAGAGGTAAGCATAAGTAAAATTAACCACGGAATACGATTCCTCCAAATGGTGAAGGGGCTTGTGGCAAGATACGGCTTATCTGAAGGTATAATAGCAGCCATTTTTTCAATATCCTCAGTTGCCTCCTCCTCCATAACGTCGATAGCGTCATCGACAGTGATAATACCAACCAAGCGGCTTTCCTTATCAACAACAGGCAGAGCCAAGAGGTCGTATTTGCTCATTTCCTTGGCAACAACCTCTTTGTCCTCGTGGGTGAGGGCAAAAATAACATTTGTCTCCATAATATCGGAGATAATCATATCCTCATCGGAGAGGAGAAGCCTTTTGGCGGTAACATAGCCAAGCAAGGTTCTGTCAGGCTTTGTAACATAGCAGGTGTAAATTGTTTCCTTATCAACACCTGTACGCTTAATACGCTTTAATGCATCCTCAACGGTTATATCCTCATTAAGGCTGACATACTCGGTTGTCATTAAGCTTCCCGCAGAGTCCGGGGGATATTTTAGAATTTCATTAATAGTTTTTCTTGTTTCGGGGTCTGAGTTGTTAAGCATTCTCTTAACAACATTTGCCGGCATTTCCTCGATAATATCAACAGTATCATCAATGTAAAGCTCTTCAACAACCTGTCTTACCTCATTATCGGTAAGCGAGGTTAAAAGCTCCTCCTGCTGGTCTGTTTCCATTTCAACAAAAGCCTCAGCCGCTAAATCCTTTGGCAAAAGCCTAAAAAGGGTGGCAAGCTTTTTTGGGAACTCTGCCAAAATAAGAGATAAGTCGGCAGGCTCCATTTCCTTAATTAATTCCTTAATATCATAGAATTTGCGCTCTTCAAGAAAGGAATCAATTTGTTCAATAATTTCTTTTATTTCAAGCTCTTCCATATTTTCCTCCTTATTAAATTTCGGAGGGGAAGGCACTATTAAAGATTTGCGTTATGAACGCAAAATCCCAAATATGGCATTCTCCCTCGAGGGTTGGTGACGTTACTTGCGTCCATAATTAAATCTCCTTTCGTTAATCTTACTTGTATATTATAATTTTTTTTGGCGTAAAAATCAATACTATTTTCTAATAAATTTTTTCTTCGCAGCTTTTTTGATGAAAATTATTGAAAAGGCAATAAAAATTCCTACAATTACAACATTAATTGGTTTTGCTGTTGTTTCAAAAACGGCATAAGATGCTGTGACAGGGTTTAGGCATAGAAGCCTTACTGACACCAAAGAAAAAATACCGCATAAAATGCCTTGGAATATTTTAATTAATAAAAATTCTGTTTTTCTAATTGTTGCATCGTTACACACGCAAAAAGTTTGAAAGCACATACATATTCCCCCAAAGCCTACAGAAAATCCTGTAAAAAAGGCGGCTAAATCTATATTTGTAATTGAAACCGAGCTTGTTGCTCCTGTGCTAATTTCAAATAAAGAGGAAACAATCATAGATAAAATGCTTCCGTTTAATGAAAAAACAGAAATAAAAATCTCCTTTAACACAGTAAAAAATACGGTAAATCCACAAATTTCAAGCATAGTAAATGTGCATCCTTGTACTGAGCTTACAACAGACGATAGTAAGGGCTTTTTTGAAATGCTAATATCCGACATTTTGTTTTTTCTTAAAAAGAATAAAATTAAAGCGGTTATTATTTGAAAAAAATATAGCATAACTCCAAACAGTATACTGTCCCAAAGTAATGCTCCAACATAAGAAACTACAAATCCCACACCGGCATTAGATGTTAGCCCCACAGTTCCCGTAATATCCTTGCCTTGACCTTCTCTTGAAATTAATTTTGGACCGACGATAAATCCCGAAAGGAAGGAAAAAATAAGTATATTAATTTTGTTGAATTTTTTGCCTTTAACTATGGATGCGCCACTTTCCAAGGCTATAGATGACAAAACCATAAAGGGGAAAATACAAGGAATTAGTTGGGTTACACATCTGTAAAGAACACAAATTACTTGTTTGCTCATATCTTTAACGTTTGCAAAACAAAAAACCATACAAAACAGTATAAACGTAACGGTAGCAAAATTTTTAAATACCTTTGTAATTATGATCACCTCATTTTCATAATATTTAGTAAAAATATATGATGCCTAAGGAGCAAAAAATGTCAAAAAAGAGCTTTAGTCAGTTTATTAATGAAAAATTCGATATCCCATTGGATGCCATAGCTTCTGTCCCTACCGCGCAGATGATTGGAAACACAATTCTTTCAATAGACGGCTGCGTTGGAATAAAAAAGTATGAAACGGAGGAAATTGTCATTCGTACAAGGGACTATATGCTAAAAATTTCAGGGGAGTCCCTATCAATGCTAACATTTTCAAACGGTAGAGTGAGTATTCGCGGTGAGATAAGCTCCTATTGTGTAGAAAGAGTGGGAAAATGAAGCGTATTTTTAGCGAATACATAATAGTTGTAGAAAAAGAAAAAAAGCGGGAGTCGGTAAGCATTCTTTTAAGTAAGGAGCTTCCGTATAAAAAGACATCCTTGCTCCCAGACGGTAGGATGGAAATTTACGCAAGCTATCGACAACACAAGGAAATATGTAAATGTTTTTATAACGAGAGCGTAGAGCATAAAATTACGGAAAATAAGGGAATACTGAGCGTTTTTTCACCGTTAAAAGGTAGGATTGGATTGTATATAGGCATGATATTTATGCTTGTGACCTTGATTTATTCATCAAATATTGTTTGGTGTATAAATGTGGAGGGCAACAGAAAATTAACAGATGAAGAGATAATTAATGAGCTACATAATGTTGGCTTTGATCTAGGTGATTATGTTCCTAAAATTGATTACGACAAGCTACAAAACAAAGTGCTTTTAAACAGTGATGATCTTGCTTGGATTTCCATAAATATTAACGGAAATGTTGCAAATGTAAAAGTTAAGGAAAAGCTTCATAATGAAAAAGAAAATAAAAAAGTTTTGTATTCAAATATCGTTGCTAAAAGTGACGGATATATTACTTCAATTTCGGTAATCGACGGCAAAAAAGCTGTTAACATTGGCAATGTGGTAAAAAAAGGAGAAATCCTAATAAGCGGGGTTATAGATTCACAGGCTGAAGGAGTAAGATACGAGCAGGCAAGGGGAGAGGTGCTTGCCTATGTTAATAAGAAAATATCAGTAGAAATTCCACTAAACAGTACAAAAAAGGTGTATACGGGTGTGAAGTATAAAAATAAAAGTTATAAAATATATAATTTTCCTTTATTTTTTTCCTCAAACTATGGAAATCAAAGTGGGTTTTATGATACAATAGAGAAAAAGGAAAAGCTCTGCTTTATGGGCATAAAAAATATACCAATTACAGTAATAACCACCGCTTGCTATGAGTATGAGCTAATAGATGTTAATTTGTCGGTTGAGGAGGCAAGTCAGCTTGCCAATATTGAGCTTAAGAATAAGCTCGATGCGGCTTTATGCGGTTCTACAATTATTAACAAGTCTGTTAGCACACGGTGTGACGGTGAGAGGTATTATCTTGACTGTGAATTGTATTGCTTGGAGGACATTGCACTTGAGCAGGAGTTTTTCGTAACTGAATGACGGAGGCCATATGGCAGAAAGAAGCTTAACTACCTCATCTCCAAACGCAACAAGCGCTCTGTTTGGCGCTTTTGATGTTAATATCAATGCAATTGAAAATGCGTTTAAAGTGCGCATTATTAATAGACCCTCAAGCAGTAACATTGGGGACTGTATAACCGTTACAGGTGAAGAAGATGGTGTAAATGACGCATATGAAGCGCTTATGTACCTAAACAAGATGACGGAGATGAATAGTGTAATAACCGACCAAACCGTTGACTATGTCATATCTATGGTTAGAGATAAGCGGACAAGTGAGCTAAATGAGCTTGATGATAACTGCTTTTGTGTTAGCGCAAAGGGCAGACCGATTAAGGCAAAAACCTTAGGTCAGCAGAGGTATGTTAATTGTATCAAAAACAACACTGTCACAATAGGCGTTGGACCTGCAGGTACAGGAAAAACCTTTTTGGCAGTTGCAATGGCAGTTAAGGCACTAAGAAATAAGGAGATTAGCCGCATAATTTTGACCCGTCCTGCTGTTGAGGCAGGTGAGCACCTTGGCTTTCTTCCGGGTGACCTTCAAAGCAAGATTGACCCATATCTGCGCCCGCTTTATGATGCGCTTTACGAAATGCTGGGCAACGAAACCTGTATGAAGTATCTTGAAAGGCAGATTATTGAAATTGCTCCGCTTGCATATATGCGAGGACGCACGCTTGATGATTCCTTTATAATTCTTGATGAGGCACAAAACACCACCCAAGAGCAAATGAAGATGTTTTTAACCCGTATCGGCTTTAATTCTAAGGTTATCGTTACAGGCGACTTGTCACAAACTGACCTGCCAGAGGGCAAAAAGAGTGGACTTGCACAGGCAGTAAGAATACTTAAGGATATTGAGGGCATTGCTATACATCACTTTAACGAAAAGGATGTTGTCCGCCACAAGTTAGTTCAAAAAATAATAGTAGCTTACGAAAAATACGAAAACGAAAACAAAGGACAAAGACAACCGAAGGGGAGTAAAAAATGAATTTAACAGTTGATTTTAAGGACGAGCAGGAAATATATGAAATAAGGGTTGCAATGCGCGCAGTTGTGCGCAAGGCCATATTTAACACCCTTGTTTATGAGGGCTTCGATAAGGATGTTGAGGTTTCTGTAACCTTTACCGATAACGAGCATATTAAGGAGCTAAATAGCCAATATAGGAACAAAAATGTCGCAACTGATGTGCTTTCATTTCCAATGTTTGATGATTTTAGCACTGCCTTGGAATATGATAGCTTGCCTCTTGGCGACATCGTAATTTCTGTTGAAAGAGCTGCACTGCAGGCTTCCCACCTTTGCCACAGCCTTTACCACGAGGTTGCCTTCTTAACTGTTCATTCAACTCTTCATTTGTTGGGATACGACCACGAAACCTCACCCGATGATGAGGAGGAGATGTTTAGAAAACAAAGAGAAATAATGGAGATAATAGGATTTTAATGAGAAAGACAGCGTTTATTGCCATAGTCGGTAGGCCAAATGTAGGAAAAAGCACATTGCTCAATGCCATTTTAGGTGAAAAGGTTGCAATTGTTTCCTCTAAGCCACAAACTACAAGAAACAGAATAACAGGCATATACACAAAGGATGAAAACCAAATTGTTTTCCTTGATACCCCGGGCTTTCAAAAGCCGAGAACCAAGCTTGGTGAATATATGCTGGCGGCTTCAGGCTCCTCAATCGGTAGCTCAGATGCAACCATTTTAATTGCCGATGTTTGCCATCCGCTTGGCGAAATTGAAAAGAATATAATTGAGAGAATAAAGGCGTCAAAGCTGCCTTCCATTCTTGTGCTTAATAAAATCGATATGTCTAACCCCGAGCAGGTTGCAAAGACCATCAAGGAGTACGACGACTATTACAAATTCGATGCAGTTGTTCCCACCTGTGCTTCAAGAAACCAAGGGGTTGATGCAGTAATTAGCGAGTGTGAAAAGTTTTTAACCGAGAGTGACTGGTTCTTCCCCGAGGATATTATTACTGATCAACCGGAAAGAAGCATAGTTTCCGAAACAATTAGGGAAAAAATCCTTCGCACCTTAAACGATGAGGTTCCCCACGGAACAGCTGTTTCCATTGAGGAGTTTAAGGATGAGGGCGATATTATTCGTGTAAGAGCCGATATTTATTGCGAAAAAGCGTCCCATAAGGGTATTATCATCGGTAAAAACGGTGAAACGCTAAAAAGAATAGGCTCATATGCAAGAGAAGACCTGGAAAGGTTTTTCGGTGTAAAAATTTACCTAAACCTTTGGGTTAAGGTTAAGGAAAAGTGGAGAGACAGTACTCTAAACCTTAATAACCTTGGCTACAATCTTAAGGATTTACAATGACGGAGATTAAGCAAAACGGCTTAGTAATTTCCGAGCGTGACCTTGGGGAAAATGATAAGATTTTGACCGTGCTTACCGAAAGGTACGGCAAGCTTTCCGTTGTTGCAAAGGGAGCTAAAAGTGTTCGCAACAGGCATATGCCCTCAACGCAGCTCTTTGCTTATTCCTCATTGGGACTTAGAAAAAAAGGAAATTATTACTATATTACCGATAGTGATTTAATTGAAAACTACTACGACATTCGCAATGACATTGTCAAGCTTTCCCTTGCCACCTTTATATGCGATGTAATCAACGATGTGGCGCAGGAGGGAAATAACGAGGATGAAATTTTGCGCCTTGCCCTCAATATGCTTTTCGCAATTTCAAAGGAAATTAAGCCTCTTGAGGTCATCCGCGCGGTATTCCAGCTACGTTTAGCCTCGGAGCTTGGATTTACACCCAGCATCGATGCCTGTCACGTATGTAACGAAAGCTCATCAAATGAGTATTATTTGGATATAATTGACGGTGTTGTAACTTGTCCGAGCTGCAAAAACAAGACAAACTTTACCTTTGAGGATAATCCATTTTACGAAAAGGGCTTAAATAAGCCTGTTGCGGTTGTTTCAATGTCAGTGCTTAAGGCTATTGATTTTGTTTGTACTACATCACAAAATAAGCTTTTGTCCTTTTCCTTGGGGGACAGTGAGTGGACAAGCTTTTTTGATGTTAGCGAAAAATTTTTGTTAAACCACTTGGAAAGAGGGTTTTATTCCCTTGACTTTTATAAATCACTTCTATTTTAAGGAGAAACATGTTAAATCTTGAAAAATCCGTAAGGATACTTGAATTTGATAAAATTTCAAATATGCTTTCCTCCTTTGCACAGACAGAAGGAGCAAGAAAGCGTGCCCTTGCTCTCGTACCGTCCTCTAACACCGGCACAGTTGAGCGTCGTCAGGAGCTGACCGCCAACGCAAAGGAAATGGCGGGAATCAAAGGAGCGCCCTCCTTTAATAGCATTCCCGAAATTCTTGACACTGTTGAAAAAGCGGAGAAGAATTCGATATTATCACCAAGAGAAATTCTTGATGTTGCATCAGTGCTTCACACATCAAGGCTTTTACTTGAATATATCCATACAGACGCAATTAAGCCCTGTCTGCTTTCTGAAATTTTTGAGCGCCTTGTTCCCAACAAGACCCTTGAAGCGCGAATTTTCAAGGCTATAATCGGCGAGGACCTCATTGCTGATGATGCAAGCCCCGCTTTAGCGGATATTAGAAGGAAAATCCGCTACCAAACCAACAAAATTCGTGAGGTTTTGCAGAGCTACCTTGTTGGTGAAAAATCTAAGCACCTGCGTGAAGCCCTTGTTACAATGCGTAACGGTAGGTATGTTTTGCCTGTAAAATCAGAGGACAAAAACGATATTAAGGGTCTGGTGCACGACGCCTCGGGTACAGGCGCCACCTTATTTATTGAGCCGCTTGCCGTTGTTGAAGCAAACAATGAGTTAAGGTCATTAATGGGGCAGGAGGCAACCGAAATTGAGCGAATTTTGGCTGAATTTTCAACGGAAATTGCTGATTTTGGTATGCAACTGAGCAACAATTATCGAAATATTACCGAAATTGCATTTTGCTTTGCCTGCGCAGAGCTTTCATATAAAATGAATGCAATTCGACCTACATTTAATAACAAGGCTTTTGTTTCCTTTGATAGAGCAAGGCACCCCTTGCTTGACCCTAAAAGGGTTGTGCCTATAAATATTGTTTTGGGCGGCGAATATAATATGCTTGTAATCACAGGTCCTAACACGGGCGGTAAAACCGTTACCTTGAAAACTCTCGGCTTATTTGCCCTGATGGCGCAGGCAGGCTTACAGTTGCCCTGTGATAATGCGGAAATTTGCGTTTTTGACGGGATTTTTCCCGATATTGGTGATGAACAGAGTATTGAACAGTCCTTATCAACATTTTCATCCCATATGGTATCAATAGTTAATATTTTGAACTCATCAACCAAAAATTCACTTGTATTGTTCGACGAGCTTGGCGCAGGTACTGACCCGATTGAGGGTGCGGCGCTTGCACAGTCGGTTCTTGAGGAAGTTCTAAGCAGTTGCGCTCTTTGTGCTGCAACCACCCACTATGCGGAGCTAAAGGCATTTGCGTTAAACACTGACCGAGTTTCAAATGCATCCTGTGAGTTTGACATTAATACTCTCAAGCCTACATATAGGCTTATAATCGGCTCACCCGGAAAATCAAATGCTTTTTTAATCTCTCAAAAGCTTGGTATTTCCGATGAAATAATTTCCCGCGCAAAGGAGCTAATTTCAGATGATTCCAGGAGCTTCGAGGCAGTTATTGAACGCTTAGAGGCAACAAGGCTGGAGCTTGACAAGGAAAAGGAAAAAGAAAAAAGGCTTCGCCGTGAATTTGAAGCATTTAAGCAATCTGCCGAAAAGGAGCTTAAGGACAAGCTTGCAAATGCGGAGAAGGAAAGTGAAGCAATGCTTGAAAAGGCAAGGCAAATGGTAAGCGGCGCCCGTGCAAGCGCAGAGTTTGTATTTAATAAGCTCGATAAAATTCAAAAGGAGAAGGACTCAAAGGATTTTTCGGGCAAATACAGTTCATTAAAAAAGGATTTGCGCGCTAAGCTTTCAAGCGATGATGATTTGTACAATCCCATCGAAGAAATTGACGAAAATTATGTTTTACCAAGACCTCTTGTAAAGGGTGACAATGTAATTTTAAGAAATCTTGGCAGTGAGGGCGTCTTGCTTGAAAATCCCGACAAAAACGGTAATGTTACAGTTCAATCGGGAATTCTTAAGACTAAAACTAACATCAAAAATCTTGCTTTGGTTGCTGAAAAGAGAGAAGAAAAGAAGCAAAAGCCGCAAATTGCAGCTTTCAAGCAAAAAACACTTGTGACAAAGGAATTTTCTGCATCCTGTGATGTCAGAGGAAAAAATATAGAGGATGCTTGGCTTGATATCGATAAGTATCTTGACGAGGCACTTATGTTCGGTGTAAAAAGCGTAACAATTGTCCACGGCAAGGGCACAGGAGCCCTGCGAAAGGGACTTTGGGAGTTTTTTAGAAGGGATGCAAGAATTAGAAAATACAGGAACGGTGAATATGGCGAAGGAGACTTCGGTGTTACCGTTATAGAGTTAAAATAATATTATTTTATATAAAAGACTTGAAATTTATCGCATCCGTTGCTATAATTATAGCGATACTGTAAAAATTCATTTAATTTGAAAGGAAAATAGTATGTCTAAACTAAAAATGCTTGCAATTGACTTAGGTGCCTCAAGCGGACGCGGAATTGTTGGCTCCTTTGACGGTAAGAAATTTGAAATCAACGAAAACCACCGTTTCCCTAATGAGCCTGTTAACACTAATGGCAATTTCAACTGGGACATTCTTAGAATATTCCATGAAATTAAGGCTTCGATTTCAAAATGCGCTTTGTCTGATGACAAGGATATCGCCAGCATTGGTATTGATACCTGGGGCGTTGACTATGGCTACATTGACAAAAACGGAGCTTTAATGGCTAACCCTTACCACTACCGTGATGCAAGAACAGACGGTATTCAGCCATATGCATTTAAGACAGTTCCTTTTGAAGAGCTTTATGGTATTACAGGAATTCAAACAATGAATTTCAATACAATTTACCAGTTAGCGGCTGATTTAAGGGATAGACCTTATATTGTTGAAAACGCTGAAAGGCTTTTGTTTACTCCTGACCTTCTCAACTATTTCTTGACAGGCGAAAAGTACACAGAATATACAATCGCATCAACAGGCGCAGTTCTTGACGCAAAAAAGAGAGCAATCTCCAAAGAGCTTTTGAACAAATTTGGTATAAGAGAAAGCCTCTTTTCCCCTGTTGTTATGCCGGGTCATAGGATTGGTAAGCTCACCCCTGCGTTGATTGCCGAGCTTGGTGATATTAAGGCTAATGTTGTTAATATCGCTGCCCACGATACAGCAAGCGCTGTAATTGCTGTTCCTGCAAAGCGCGGTGATGACTTTGTATACATAAGCAGTGGCACATGGTCACTGATGGGTGTTGAAAACGATGAGCCGGTTATAAATGCTGAGTCTATGCGCTATAACTTTACAAACGAGGGCGGCGCAGGCGGAAAGATCCGTTTCCTAAAGAACATTATGGGTCTGTGGCTCGAGCAAGAGTCAAGAAGACAATGGAAGAGAGAAGGCAGTGTTTACTCCTTTGATGAGCTTACTGAGCTTGCCCTTCAATCTAAGCCTTTTGCTTGCTTTATTGACCCTAACGATACTTTGTTCTCACCTGCCGGGGATATGCCGGGCAGGATTAGAGAGTTCTGTAAGAAAACAAACCAATATGTTCCGCAAGCAGTTGGCGAAATTGTTCGTTGCATTTTCGAGAGCCTTGTTCTTTGTTACAGACATACAATTGAAAGCATAGAGAATATGACAGGTAAGAAATACAACTCCATCAACATCGTTGGCGGCGGTACAAAGGAAAAAATCCTTTGCCAATGGGCGGCGGATGCTTCTGACAGAACAGTTTATGCAGGTCCTGTTGAGGCTACCGCAATCGGTAATATCGTTATGCAGACAATTGCTGCGGGTGAAATTAAGGATATTGCAGAGGCAAGGGAAATCATTCGTGATTCCTTTGATGTTAAGGTATATGAGGCTAACCATAGTGATGCTTGGGATGATGCCTACAATAGATATTTAAGTATTTGTAAAGAGGTGTAATTATGGTAAATGAAATGTATGAATTAGCCAAAAAGGCATATGCTGAGCTTGGTGTTGACACTGATGCGGCTATTGAGAGGCTCAAGAATATTCCTATCTCCATTCAGTGCTGGCAGGGTGACGACGTTAAGGGCTTTGAAAGCAAGGGTCCTTTAACGGGCGGTATCCAAACAACAGGTAACTATCCCGGCGCTGCAAGAAACATTGAGGAGCTTCAGGCTGACTTTGACAAGGCAGCTTCATTAATCCCCGGTAAAAAGAAGATTTGCTTGCACGCAATCTATCTTGACAATAAGGGTGAGTCAATTCCAAGAGACCAAATTAAGCCCGAGCATTACGATGTTTGGATTAAGTGGGCGAAGGAGAAGGGCTACGGTGTTAACCTTGACCCAACCTGCTTCTCACATCCATATTCCGAGGATGGCTTTACACTTAGCCACCATGATGAAAAGATCCGTAAGTTCTGGATTGACCATGT
This sequence comes from Clostridia bacterium, assembly GCA_017452475.1. Taxonomy (GTDB): domain Bacteria; phylum Bacillota; class Clostridia; order Oscillospirales; family CAG-272; genus RGIG2000. The sequence continues at coordinate 11,827 of JAFTMJ010000081.1, forward strand.
AATCGCAACAAGAAAGATTGCTGAGTACATTGGTAAGGAAATGGGACAGGTTTGCGCAAGTAACTATTGGATTCCTGACGGATTTAAGGATATCCCTGTTGACAGAAACGGTTACAGAAAGCGCCTTGAGGATTCCTTAGACCAAATTTTCGCAGTTCCGGTGGACCCAAAATACAATGTTGCCGCACTTGAGGGCAAGGTGTTCGGTATCGGCGCTGAAAGCTGTACAATCGGCTCAAATGACTTCTATCTCGGCTATTGTGCAAAGAAGGGTCAGTATTTAACACTTGATGCGGGCCACTTCCACCCAACAGAATTTATTTCTGACAAGATTAGCACTGCTTTGCAGTTTACGCCAGGCTTACTCCTTCACGTTTCCCGTCCTGTAAGATGGGACAGTGACCACGTTGTTATTTTTGACGACGAGCTTAAGGCAATTGCACAGGAAATTGTAAGAAGCGGTGAGCTTGATAGAATTCACATCGGTCTTGACTTCTTTGATGCAAGCATTAACAGGGTTGCTGCTTGGACAATTGGCGCAAGAAATCTTGAAAAGGCTTTGCTTTACGCGCTTCTTGAGCCAACGGAGCTTCTTAAGAAATATGAGCTTGAGCTTGACTACACATCCCGCTTAGGCTTGCTTGAAACTCTTAAGTCATATCCGTTTACCGCAGTATGGCAGAAATATTGCCAGGAGTGCGGTGTTCCAACAGGTTATGATTGGATGAAGGAAGTTAAGGAATACGAAAAAGAGGTTCTTTCTAAGAGATAATTGATGCTGTTTAAGCATAAAAGTTTGTTTGGGGCAAACAACGAAAATAATTATTAACAATCAACGGGGGTTTATAATGAATTTAAACGGTGAATTAAAGGTAATTGGTATGAGAGGCTGTGAGGAGTTCACAGCACAAGTAGATAATTATTTGAAGCAGCTAAGGGGCAGTGATACATCCTTTGTTGCAAGCGTACAGTGCCCAAGGTTCGGCTCAGGCGAAGCAAAGGCGCTAATCAATGAATCTATGAGAGGCTTGGATCTTTACATTATTTCCGATTGCTTTAACTACGGTGTTACATACAATATGTACGGTATGCAGGTTCCAATGAGTCCTGATGACCATTTTCAGGATTTAAAGAGAGTAATTGCCGCAACTGGTGGTAAAACAAGAAGAATTAGCGTAATTATGCCTATGCTATATGAGGGCAGACAGCACAAGCGTACCGCAAGGGAGTCCTTGGACTGTGCTTTGGCATTGCAGGAGCTTACCGCTATGGGTGTTACCAATATAATTACCTTTGACGCACACGACCCAAGAGTTCAGAATGCTATTCCGCTAAACGGCTTTGACAGTGTAAGACCTACATATCAAATGCTCAAGGCTTTGGTAAGAAACGTACCTGAGGTTGTTCTTGACAAGGATAACATTATGGTTGTTTCTCCCGACGAGGGCGCTATTGGCAGATCTATGTATATCGCATCCGTTTTGGGCATTGAGCTTGGTATGTTCTATAAGAGACGTAACTACTCAATCATTGTTGACGGTAAGAACCCAATCGAGGCTCACGAATACCTGGGCAAAGACTTGTCCGGCAAGGATGTTATTGTTGTTGACGATATGATTTCCTCAGGCGACTCTATGATTGATGTTGCATTGCAGCTTAAGGAAAGAGGAGCAAAGAGAGTATTTGTTTTTGCTACCTTCGCTTTGTTCTGCAACGGCCTTGAAAAGTTTGACAAGGCTTATGAGGATGGCATTTTCGATAAAATTTTTGCAACTAACTTGACATACCATACAAAGGAAATTCTTTCAAGGGAGTGGTATTGCGATGTTAATATGAGCAAATATGTATCTTATATCATTGATACAATTCACAGAGACGCTTCAATCAGCGATCTTTTGAACCCTGTACAGAAAATCCGTGCTTTACACGATAAGCACATTGAATCTCAATCTGAGTAATAAAGGAAGTTAAGTAATGTATAATTTTAAAAATACCGTTGCACAGGATTTGCTATCTTGCTTAACTAAGCTATCAGACGGAATTAATTTAACTAAGGAAGAGGTTATGGATATGTTTGAATATCCACCTGACTCTTCTTTAGGTGATATTGCTTTCCCTTGCTTTAAGCTTAGCAGAATATTAAGAAAGGCACCCCCTGTTATTGCCAAGGAAATATCCGAAATGTTTACTTCAGATGTTGTTTCCAAAGCAGTGGCTGTTAACGGCTATTTAAACATATTTGTTTCAAGCGAATATTTAATTAAGAATGTTTTACTTGAAATTGAACAAAAGGGCGAAAAATACGGCTCTGACGGCTCAGGCAACGGCAAGGTTGCGGTGTTTGACTATTCCTCTCCTAATGTTGCAAAGCCATTTCATATAGGTCACCTTGGTACCACTGTTATCGGTCATTCCTTGAAAATGCTACATCAGTTCCAGGGCTATGACTGCGTTGGTATTAACTATTTGGGTGACTGGGGCACACAGTTTGGTAAGCTTATTGTTGCATATAACCTTTGGGGTAGCCGCGAGGCTGTTGAAAAGGGCGGAGTTGACGAGCTTGTTTCCTTATATGTTAAGTTCCATAACGAGGCGGAGAAGGATGAAACCCTTAACCAAAAGGCTCGTGATGAGTTTACAAAGCTGGAGCACCACGATGAAACAAACATTATGCTTTGGAAATGGTTTGTTGAAATCAGATTAAATGAGTATCAAAAAACATATAAGCAGCTTGGCATTGAGTTCGACAGCTATAAGGGCGAAAGCTTTTATACCGATAAAATGCCTGCCCAGGTTGAAAAGCTCCGTCAAAGCGGTCTTTTAAAGATTGATGACGGTGCCTCAATCGTTGATCTTTCAGAATATAATATGCCTCCTTGTCTTATTCTTAAAAAGGATGGTTCAACCCTTTATCCTACAAGGGATATTGCGGCAGCTGTTTACCGTAAGAATGAGTATAAGTTTGATAAGTGTGTTTATGTAACATCTGCGGGTCAGTCCCTCCACTTCGCACAGTGGTTCAAGGTTGTTGAAATGATGGGATATGATTGGCACGACCAGCTTGTTCACGTTCCTTACGGCACCGTTAGCATAAACGGTGAAAAGCTTGCAACAAGAACAGGTAATGTAATTTTGCTTAAGGATTTATTTGCCACAGCAATTGAGAAGGTAAGCGAAATTATTAATGAAAAAAATCCCGATCTCCCTAACAAGGAAGAGGTTAGCGAGGCTGTTGGCGTTGGCTCGGTTGTTTTCTATTATTTGTACAACAACCGTATCAAGGACATTAACTTTATAATGAAGGATGCCTTAAGCTTTGAGGGTAACACAGGTCCGTATGCGCAGTACACATATGCCCGTACCTGTGGCATTTTGGAAAAAGCAAGCAACATTAACGCATATGAAACAAAGCCTGTTATAACTGTCAATGAGGAGACAGAGCTTTTAAAGGTTCTTTCCAAGTTTAATGAAGCAGTCAATAGCGCAATAAGAGAGTACGAGCCATCAATTATAACAAGGTATATCATTGATGTTTGTACTGCGTTTAACAAGTTCTATCATAACTGTCAAATTGTAACCGCTGATAGCATTGAGGTAAGAAACACCCGTATAAGATTAACAGATGCAACTAAAACTGTGCTTGGAACTGCTTTTGGTCTTATTTGCATGAAGAAAACAGAAAAGATTTAGTAAGAGGTAATTTATGTCAGGACATAGCAAATGGAAAAATATAATGCATAAAAAAGAGAAGACCGATGCGCAAAAGGCAAAGATCTTCACTAAAATAGGTAAGGAAATGGCTATTGCCGTTAAGGCTGGCGGTCCTGACCCAACAACAAACTCAAAGCTTGCTCAGCTCATTGCCAAGGCTAAAGCAAACAACGTTCCTAACGATAACATCGAAAGAACAATTAAAAAGGCAAGCTCCGCTGATTCTGCGGCACTTGAGGAAATGAGATATGAGGGCTACGGTCCTGGTGGAGTTGCTGTAATTGTTACTGCGGCAACTGATAATACTAACCGCACAACACCTGAAATTCGTTCTTATTTCAGCAAATACAAGGGAAACCTTGGCACAACCGGTTGCGTTGGTTATCTTTTTGAGGACAAGGGCGTTATTATGATATCCAAGGATGAGGGATATGATGAGGATGCACTTATGGAGGCTTCCTTAGAGGCTGGCGCTGCTGACTTTATTTCAGACGATGATGCGTACATTATTTACACAGAGGATAGCGATTTAGAGGCTGTTGCTGAAGCAATTGAGGCAGCGGGCTTTAAATATGCATCCTGCGAGCATGACAAAATTCCTTCAAACTATGTAACACTTACATCCGAGGATGATATTAAGTATATGGGTCTTCTCATTGAGCATCTTGAGGATAACGATGATGTTACTGAGGTTTACCATAACTGGGAAAATTGCGATTAAAAAATGGTGGCAAAAGCCACCATTTTTTTAGTTTATTTTAGAAACAATTACCTCTACGTTTCCTCTGATAACATATCCGCCCATTCCTGCGGGAATAAAGTAACTGTCTCCCTTATTTAATGCGTATTCCTTATTATCGCAGAAAATTGTACCCTCGCCTTCTAAGCAGAGCACGGAGTTAAAGCTTTCCTTGCTTGCTACCAAAAACATAGCGGAGGAGGTTTTGTATCTGTCTACCTTAAAATACTGACAGTTTGCCAGGTTAGAGTCAACAAGCTTTTCATCATTAGAATATCTAATAGCATCAATTTCCTGCTCATTTCTGTTTACAATAACATTTAGGGCATCATTTATATGAAGCTCCCTTGGCTTGCCGTCCTTACCAACCCTGTTGTAATCGTAAACACGGTAGGTAATGTTGGAGTTTTGTTGAATTTCGGCAAGCAAAATGCCTGCGCCGATTGCGTGGACTAAGCCTGAAGGAATAAAGAAAACATCGCCCTTTTTTACAGGCACATAATTGAGCATTTCCTCAACCTTACCATCATTAATAGCCTGTGCAAACATTTCGTTTGTAACGCCTTCCTTTAAGCCGTAAACAAGCTTTGAGCCCGGCTTTGCATCAATAATATACCACATTTCTGTTTTACCAAGGCTATTTGCGTTCTTAAGTCCGTATTCATCATCTGGATGAACTTGAACAGAAAGATTATCCTCAGCATCAATAAACTTAATTAAAAGAGGGAAGCGGTCTAATTTTTTATTTGACACAACCTCGTAGCCGTTTTTCTCGATATATTCAGCCAGGGTGTAACCATCAAACTCACCGCCGACAATTTTGTTCATTCCGTCATCGCGAACAGTAAGCTCCCAGCTTTCCGCAATATTTTCAAGCTCAGATTGCTTATTATATTCATTTTTCAGTCTGTTTCCTCCCCAAATTATTTCTTTAAAAACAGGGGCAAGCTTAATTGGTGAAATCATAATAATCTCCTTAAAATTGTACTAATTAAATTATATCATTTATTTGAAAAAAGTCAATAAGCAGAGAATAAATACGATAAAAAAATAGGGCACAGAGCCCTATTTTTTTATTTAATTTCAACTGTAACCTTTCTGTCGTCAATTTTAGCAACGCTTCTCATTACAGTACGGATAGCCTTGGCAATCTTGCCGCGCTTTCCGATAATCATGCCCATATCTTCTTCGGCAACACTTAAAGTCAAAAGTATTTCATTTCCTTCTTCGTGTTCTGTTACAGAAACCTGTTCAGGATGGTCTACAATTGACTTAGCCATGTTACTGAGAACTGTGCTTAGATCAATCATTTTCACACCTTGATTATTCGTAAAAATAATCACCTTTCATTAAATAGATTATTTTACGATACCACTCTTCTTAAGCAAGGACTTAACAGTTTCAGTTGGCTGTGCACCGTTTGCAATCCACTTTTCAGCCTTTTCAGCATCAATCTTGATTTCAGCTGGGTTTGTAAGTGGGTTGTAGTAACCGATCTCGTCGATGAACTTACCGTCTCTTGGTGATCTCTCATCTGCCACAACTACACGATAGAAGGGAGCTTTCTTTGCGCCCATTCTTCTAAGTCTCATTTTTACTGCCATTTTGTTTTCCTCCAATTAAATTACATTAATATTTTATTTTTTATAAAAAGCCATTACATAAACGGCGTTTTCATCTTTTTACCGAAAAGACAGCCAAATCCGCGGAATTTTCCTGATGAAACTTGCTTCATCATTTTTCTCATTTGCTCAAACTGCTTCAGTAGTTTATTAATCTCCTCAACAGATGTTCCGCTTCCTGCCGCAATTCTTTTCTTTCTTGACGATGTTAAAATATCGGGGTTTTCGCGCTCCTTTTTCGTCATAGAAAGGATAATAGCCTCAGTATGCATAAGCATATTTTCGTCTATCTGCACATCCTTGCCGCCCATGCCGGGAATCATAGCAAGCATGCTTTCTAAGGATCCCATCTTCTTTAACTGTGCAAGCTGATCAAGATAATCGGTAAGAGTAAAGGTGTTTTCCCTCATTTTCTTTTCAAGCTCTTCGGCCTTTTTCTTATCAAAAGCCTCTTCAGCCTTTTCAATTAAAGAGAGAACATCTCCCATACCAAGTATTCTTGAAGCCATTCTGTCAGGGTAGAAAGGCTCAATGGCATCCATTTTTTCGCCTGTACCAATGAATTTGATTGGCTTACCGGTAACATATCGGACAGAAAGCGCAGCACCGCCACGAGTATCACCGTCAAGCTTAGTTAGAATAACACCGGTAATTTCAAGCATTTCATTAAATGTTTGGGCAACATTTACAGCATCCTGACCAAGCATAGAGTCAATTACCAAAAGGATTTCGATAGGCTCAGTTGCTTTTTTTATCTCCTGAAGCTCCTTCATAAGAACCTCATCAATGTGTAAACGACCTGCGGTATCAATAAACACCATATCGTAACCTTGCTTTTTTGCGAAAGCAAGAGCATTTTTGGCAATTGAAACAGGATTTTTTGATTTTTCCTCGGCATAAACCGGGATATTTAGCTTTTCGCCAACAACCTGTAGCTGCTTTATAGCGGCAGGACGGTAAACATCACAAGCTACAAGCAACGGGTTTTTACCTTGCTTCTTATATAGACCTGCAAGCTTTCCTGCGTGGGTGGTTTTACCCGCGCCCTGTAAGCCCGCCATCATAATTACTGTTGGTGGCTTAGATGAAATTTCAAGCTTCGCTTGGGTTTTACCCATAAGCTCAATAAGCTCTTCATTAACAATTTTAACAACCTGCTGGGCAGGTAATAGGCTTTCCAAAACCTCAGAACCGATAGCACGTTCTGTAACGTTTTTTATAAAGTCCTTAACCACCTTGAAGCTAACGTCAGCCTCCAAAAGAGCAAGCTTGATTTCGCGCATACCCTCTTTTACATCGGCGGCGGATAATTTACCTTTATTTCTAAAACGCTTGAAGGCATTGGCAAGCTTTTCAGTTAAGCTCTGAAACGCCATATTATACCTCCTTAATAGTCAGCCATTTCATTAATCTTTTCAATCAATAAATGGATTCTTGAAGAAATATCTTCATTATTAATTTCAGAATTAATTATTTCCAATTCGGAAGCAATTTCTGAAGATTTGTCGCGTACCTTTATAAATCTTGATGCTAAGTGTAATTTAGCTTCCATATCAATTAAAATGGTTTCACCTTTTTTTAAAACGCTGCGCACGCCTTGACGGGAAATGTCAAAGCTATCAGCAATTTCGGCAAGAGAGCAATCCTCATTATAATACATATTAAGCATTTCATTTTGACGCTCTGACAAGATGTCACCATAGAAATCAAGCAAAAGAGAAATACTAAGATTTTTTTCAAACATAATATACCCTCGTTATGTGTAAACCAAATTACTTTACAAGTATATCACGTAAGTTACAGTTTGTCAAGAGGAAAATAAAATAAAGATAAAATTTTCTCAGAAATCTAATTATACAAAATATTTCTTATTTGGAAATTATAGTTTTAAATCTGTAACTTAAGTAAAAAGCACAACAAGTACACAAAACTTATTATATTTTGATGTAATAGCAATTATAAAGAAAAATAAATGGGTTTTCACTAAACACCGTAACTTTTAAAGAAAAAATCATTTAAATAAAATTTTATATTTGATGAAATGTTCATTTCAAACAAAATTAATACCGTTTTCACAGACACTAAAATTTTCTATAAAAACACTTCTAATAAAAAATTAATTTTGATGTAATGTTCATTTTAAATAAAAATAAACCCGTTTTCACGAAGGGTCATATTTTTTAAAACCATAAAAGTGTAAGTATGCAAGGGTAATAAAAATTTTTTTGCAATATAAATAAATTTATAATTAGAAAAAATTTAAAAACCGCGAAGCCAAGAGGTACAAGCATCCTTCATTGTTTTCGCCCCATTCTCTTGATTATATAAAATTTTGATTTTGTATAATTAGGTCAATTGGCAATTATGCATGCTCTGCTTTTATTTTTAAAATTTTCGCAACACTTTCTTAATTTACATTATACCAACGGTTAGCAATGAAAAAGAAAAAGACACAAGGGTGTCTTTTCGAATTAGTTAATTTTTTTGTAAAAAGCACTGTCCGTGAAAACGGGATTATTTTCTTAAAATTTTATGTAGTGTACATAAAATTAATTTTATTTGATTTCGTTTTTATATTTTCTTTTTGTTGCTTCTCCGCCGCGTAGGTGCCTTTCCTGCTTATTCACTTGCAAGACTTCCATTACCCTTTCATAAAGCGTGTAATTTACTTTTGACAATTTTTCTGTTATGTCCTTATGTACAGTTGATTTACTAATGCCAAAATTTTTTGCTGTGTCACGCACAGTTGTTTTATTCTCTACCAAATAATTTGCAAGAGCTTCACATCTTGAATTCAAAGAATCTAATTCTATCATAACCGCCCCTTATTTTATGTTATGATAAAATATATGAAAAAACTCGCATTGATATGCGAGTTTTTCAAATTATCTTACAAATTCAAATACTGTGGTGAAATTATAAATTTCAGAGGGATCAAGTATACAGCTTGGAAACTCGGGACGGTTTGGTGAGTCAGGTGCGTGCTGTGTTTCCATACAAACGGCACAACGCTTCTTTTGCGGCGTATTGTTTTTAAACGGAGATTCACTCTCATCAATACAGTTAGCTGTATAAATTTGAACACAGGGCTGGTTTGTATACACCCTCATGCTTCTGCCGGAATATGTATCTGTCAATGTGGCAATATGCTTAACAGTTCCGTCACTGTTTAAAATATAGTTATGGTCATAGCCTTGACCGAACTTTAGTTGAGCATCATCAGCATCAATATGCTTGCCAATAAGCTTCTCTGTTCTAAAATCAAAAGGAGTATTCTCCACGTAAAGCTCCTTACCTGTTGGAATAAGATGCTCATCAATTTCAGAAATCTTGTCTGCATCGAGCCAAAGCTTGTGGCTGGTAATTTTGCTTGAACCAAATCCACCTAAATTAAAATATGCGTGATTTGTGAGGTTTAAAACCGTCTTTTTATCTGTTGATGCCAAATAATTAATTTTAAGAGTATTGTTATGGTCAAAGCTATAAATTACTTTAACGCTTAAGTTTCCGGGATAGCCCTCCTCCATATCCTTGCTAAAATATGACATTTCGAGGTAAAGAGTTGTCCCTATTTCATAATACTTAGCATCCCAAAGCTTTTTGTCAAAGCCTTCTTTGCCGCCGTGGAGATGGTTTTCACCTTCATTATTATAAAGCTTATACTCTACTCCATCAATTGAAAATTTTGAGCTTTTAATTCTATTTCCAAATCTGCCAATAATAGCGCCTTGGTAGCCACCGTTGGTAAGATAAGAATTTACATCATCGTAGCCGCAAATAACATCAGCAAGCTGACCGTTTTTGTCAGGTACGTTAATGGAAACAAGCGTTGCACCAAGGGAAATTACCTTAACGCTTGAACCAAATGCGTTTACAAGAGTATATGCGTAAACTTCCTCTCCGCTTGGCATTTTGCCAAATACTTCTCTTTTAATCATAATTAGTCACCGTATCCGTTAGGATTTTTCTTCTGCCAGTTGGCAGCATCAAGGCACATTTTATCAATTCCGTAAACAGCCTTCCAGCCAAGCACCTCATATGCCTTTTTAGGATTAGCATAGCACTCGTCAATGTCACCGGGGCGTCTTTCGCAAATTTCATACTTAATTTCGTGTCCAACAGCCTTTTCAAATGCGTGGATAATATCAAGAACAGAATATCCAACGCCTGTACCTATATTAAAATGCTCTACACCTGTAACCTTTGCTGCTCTGTCAAGCGCCTTAAGATGCGCATTTGCAAGGTCAACAACGTGAATATAATCGCGCACACCTGTTCCGTCGGGAGTTGCGTAGTCATTTCCGAATACATTTACATGGTCATATTTGCCAAAAGCAACCCTTGCGACGTAAGGAAGCAGGTTGTTTGGAATTCCCTTGGGGTCCTCACCCATAAGTCCGCTTTCGTGGGCGCCAATTGGGTTAAAATATCTCAAAATGGAAATGCTCCAATCCTTATCTGAAACATAAATGTCAGAAAGAATTCTTTCTATCATAAGCTTGGTTTCACCATAGGGGTTGGTTGTGGAAAGAGGGAAATCCTCATTAATCGGCACTGACTGCGGCTTGCCGTAAACAGTTGCAGACGAGGAAAAAACAATTCTCTTGCAATTGTACTTTGACATCACATTGCAGAGGTTTAATGTACCTGTAATATTATTGTGATAGTACCACATAGGCTTAGCAACGCTTTCACCAACAGCCTTTAGACCTGCAAAATGAATTACAGAGTCAATATTATTCTCCTTAAATACCTTTTCGATATCCTCAATATTTAAAATATCACCTTGATAGAACTTGGGCATTTTCCCCGTAATTTCCTTAATTCTGTCAAGGACGCAAAGCTTGGAATTGCAAAGGTTATCTAAAATAACAACCTCTCTGTTATCGTTCAAAAGCTGAACAACGGTGTGAGAACCGATAAATCCGGTGCCGCCTGTAACTAAAATAGCCATAATTTACTCCTTTATTTTTATTCTATTATATCATATAACATTTAGAGTGAAAAATCAAGATATTTATAGAAAATACTTGACATTTTTTATCAAAAATGTTATGATATATGTATCAAATGATACACTTTTGAGAAAGTGATGATAATATGGACAAAAGAAAGCTTATAAAAGACGGTTTCTTCCTATTTAAGAACATTGATGAAAAGCAGGTAGAAGAAATTTTATCTCTTGACGGTATTTGTGAGAGCAAGTATTTGCAGGGGGAAATAATTCAAAATTGCAGTCACTGTGACAAGGTCGGAATAATCGTTAAAGGGAAGGCAGTAGTTAGGTCAGGCGTTGACGGTGTTATTATAAACAGATTAGTAAAAAATGATGTTTACGGTGCCGCTGCTCTTTTTGACAAGCCTACCTATTCAACCATAGTACAAGCAACATCCGATTGTACCGTAATTACAATGGATAAATCGTTTATCAAAAAATGCTTTGATATTAACAGCACAACTGCGGAAAACTATATTGAATTTCTTGCTAATAAAATAAGCTTTCTTAACAAGAAGATTAACGCATTTACCGCCAAAAGCGCAGAAAATAAGCTGTATTCTTATTTACTGCAAATGCCAAGGGACGGTAATGTTCTTGAATTAAATGTTGATATGTCTACCATTGCAAAAATGATAGGTATAGGTCGTGCCACCCTATATAGGTCATTTGAAAAGCTTGAAAAAGCGGGCACAATAACAAAAAAAGATAAAATAATTATTTTCAACGAGGTGTAAAATGAAAAAGATATTGTCATTTTTATTAATTTTTGTACTTTCTCTTGGTATGCTCTTTTCCTGCGGTGATGAAGAACCAAGTGTTGGCGAAAACGGAAAAACAAACATAAAAGTTGCTGTGCTTAACGGCACCACAGGCTTCGGCATGGCGCACCTAATGGAGCAAAATGCAAACAAAAAAGCAAGTAACAACTATACATTTACAGTTGAAAAGGAAGGCACCGATATAATTGCTCAGCTCATTAACGGCACTGTTGACATTGCTGCTTTGCCAACTAATGCCGCATCCGTAGTATATAATAAAACTCAGGGCGCAGTTAAGGTCCTTGCAATTAACACCCTTGGCGTTCTTTATGTTTTGGATACTTCAGGAGAAATAAAGAATATAGGCGACCTTGAAGGAAAAACAATTTACTGTCCAGCACAAAACCCACAGTTTATTTTAAATTATCTTTTAAAGAAAAACAATATAAATGCAACAATTGATACAACATATTCTGCCCCGGCAGACCTACAACAGGCACTTGCGGCAAATAAGCTTGGCGAAAACGCAATCGCAGTATTGCCTGAGCCAATGGTTACAATAACTCAAAAGGCTAATTCTGCCGTTAAGGTAGCTCTTGATTTAACCGCCGAGTGGGATAAGGTTAATGACAGTCAGCTTGTACAGGGCTGTGTTGTAGTTAGAAACGAGTTTTTGAAAAAAAATAAGGATGCAGTTGAAAGCTTTATGGCTGAGTATAAAACATCTATCGAATACTTGAAAACAAACACTGCAGATGCTGCAAAGCTTGTTGTTAAGTATGGTATTTTCGCAAACGAGGGTGTTGCAAAGCTTGCAATACCGAAATGTAATGTAACTTATATGGACGGTGCTGATATGAAGGCTGCAATGATAGGCTTCTTAACAGCAATGAAGTCTGTTGCACCCGCTTCAATCGGCAATGACCTACCAACTGATGACTTTTACTTCATAAAATGAAAAAAGCAGTAAAGGTTGTTCTGATTATTGCCTTTTGGGTAGCTATATGGTGGATTTTATCCTTAATAATAGACAATGTCCTATTGTTCCCCGATCCTTTAACGGTGTTAGCTCGTCTGGGACAAATGACAATTACTGCTGATTTTTGGATAAGCTTATTAACCTCCATACTTCGAGTAATGCTTGGCATTATTTTAGCTATAGTTTTAGGCACACTAATTGCGTTTTTGTGCGCAAAAGTAAAGATTGTCTATGATATTCTCTATCCGTTTATGACCGTAATTAAGGCAACCCCTGTGGCTTCTTTTATCATTTTAATTGTTCTGTTTATCGGCAAGGACACAGTTCCGTCAATCATCTCCTTATTAATGGTTATGCCCGTTGTTTGGGCTAATGTGTATGAGGGAATCAAAAACATAGACATAAGCTTGAAAGAGGTTTGTACCGTATACAAGCTAAGTCCTATTAAAAAGCTTAAGGTGTTATATTTGCCGTCGGTAATGCCCTACTTTTTATCCGCCGTTCTCTCCTCTATCGGCTTAGGATGGAAGGCGGGCATTGCCGCTGAAATACTTTATCCGCCCCTTAAATCAATCGGTAAAGCAATGATGGATGCAAAATCGTTATTTATCACAGAAGACCTGTTTGCTTGGACCTTTGTTGTAGTAGCTCTTAGCTTACTGTTTGAGCTAATTATTAAATTATCCTTCAAATTTAATCCTAAGAAAAAGGCAGGAGCTAAGGATGAAAATAATTGATTTGACCAAAAGGTTTGATGATAAAACTGTTTTTGATAATTACTCCTTAGAGCTTAATGATGGAGCAGTAACCTACATTATGGGGTCCTCCGGAATTGGAAAAACAACTCTTTTGTGAATTATTAGTGGCTTGGATAAGGACTTTAGCGGCACAGTCGAATATAACGGAAGCCTTGCCTATGTTTTCCAAGAGCCGCGACTATTCCCTACGCTAAATGTTTTACAAAACATCGCTATTGTAAATGACAATTCCAAATTTGACCCAAGAGAGCTACTTAAGCTTTTGGAGCTTGAGGACACGGAAAGTATGATGCCAAACGAGCTTTCGGGAGGAATGAAAATGCGCCTTTCTATTGCTCGTGCAATTTACAGCGACGCTGACATAATTCTTATGGATGAGCCGTTTGCTTCTCTTGATGAGGATATGAAGGAAAGAATAGCGCCAAAGATTTTTGAGCTTTTAAAGGGAAAAACCATTATTGTTATTTCACATCAGCTAAACGATGCAGAAAAATATGCAGACAACATAGTTAAAATTGAAAAAACGGACTGAAAAGTCCGTTTTTTGTTAGTTACAGCCGCAGCCCTTATCCTTTTTGTTAACTATGCTCGGTCCTGTGCAGGGGCACCCAGTACCGTTAAATACAGGTGGAGAAAACTCGTTAACCGGGAAAGCCATGGACTTAAACAGTGTACAAGGGTCATCCTCTTGTGCAGTTACGCACTCCTTATCGGGAATATTGTACTCTGTGGCGTTTACGATTAGCTGTGCCGGTCTTTCGATTTTAACTACCGAAAAGAAGCCGAGAGAAACAACCAGCGCCTTGTCGTCTCTTTCGCAAAGCTTACCGTTAATATGGTGATATACAAAGTCGGGGATATCGTCAATGCAACAGCAGCAACAGCACGGGAATACCCTTGGCTCAACCACCTTTGTGTTCAATATTATTGGGTCAACAACCTCTAACACTGCAATTGGCAAATTGTTTGTGCGGTTGCCTTCACAGGGGTGAGGATTGCAAAAGCCTGAAGTATTCTGCTCACTCTTGAATACATTTACATTACCCTCACTGCCGTAAAGGATAACCTTCTTTTCAACTATTGCAATTCCCTCAAACTCCTGGATGTTTCCTTGAGAAATGCACGCCTCAAATGTGATTTTCACATACATTTTGATGTTAAGCTGATAAAAGCCTCTGTTAAATGGCACATCGTTAATATCAATGTAAGCAGAAACAATCTTGGCGCACTTAGCTCTGATTATTGATGTACGGTCGATGATCTCCTCTCCGAAATCTGTCAAGTACACCCTTACATTTTCGAAGCAATCCTTGTCACGGCAAGAATCAAGCACTCTAAAGGTGTCAATACAGATGTTCTCTTTTTGGTGAGGAGTGGAACAAAATTTATTATCCATCATTAGGTAATTACCTCCCACAAAATTGAAGAGTCAAAAAGACTTCTTCCTTAATATCATATGCTGATAATAATAATTTGTCATATTTTCCCGCAAAACATATAAAAAAGGAATCTGGCACGCGCCGCCAGATTCCCGTATATTTCATATTATAATATGTACATCAATCTATATAAACTACACGAACTACACTAAGGTTTCGGTAAACACTCATTATTCAAGAAATACTTTTTAGCGTAAAATTCGTTTTGCATTGGATAATCACCTAATTTAACCTTTGCTGTATTTCGTTTTAGTTTTATACGTTTTTCTTATTAATATCCCATTGGTTTGTCCCCGTTTTTCCTAAATTTCTTTCATAAAGAATTTAATCATAGGAAACACCTCTAATGTTATTAAATTTTGAATGAAAAACAAATTAGTACATTGGTTTATCCTCACTATTAATTAGATTTCCAGTAGATGATACCTCTTAAACATAGAAACACCTCAGTTCCTATTAGAATATAACTGTAAATCCTTAGCTAACTCCTGCGAAATCAAACATTACTCAGCCTCATTTACCCAAATCGTTAATAATAACGTGTGCTGTATATTAACCTTTCCGTGGTTAGCTGTTAAAATTAGATAAATCGTTCATTGGCCCATCCTCAACATTCTTGATTATTTAGGGGTAATCAAATGATGCACAGTGGTTTTAGCTATAACCTAATTAGAGATACTTTTTAATATTGTCTGTTGCGTTTTCAACAGGCATTGAAAGTGTCATAACTAAGTTAACGTCATTTTTAGCAGCCAAATTGTCAGCCTCGACAACAAATTTATCGAAAGCTTCCAGGTCTCTGTTACAAATTCTAAAAGTAGCATCGATAAAGAGATCTGTGATATCGTGGTTACTTGCTAACAATCCGGCGATAAAACCGTAAAGCGATTGTGCATCATTTATCATATACTCATCAGAATTGATAAGTCTACAATTATAATTAAGTGTTAGTCTTAAATTGTCGCCCTTTTCGATACACACCACAGAGCCCTTGGAGCTCTCCAGTGCGGAATTTATCATCTCGATAAGCGTTTTTGTTTTGCCAGTGCCTTTCACACCGATGATAATTTTCATCATATTGTTGTCCTCCACAATATCTTTTTCTTTCTGATTTAATTATACACTACATATTGCAAAAAATCAATAGGTTTTATGAAAAATATCTAATAATTTTGAATTTTTTATTGGTTTTTTAAGTATTTTACCTAAAACAAAGCAAAAATAATCCGCCCTAAAACAGAACGGATTATTAAAAATTACTTTATTCTCTTTGTAAGCTCTTCTCTTAACTCCTCATAGCCTTCCTTACCGAGCAAAGCAAACATATTCTTCTTATAGCTCTCAACACCCGGCTGATTAAATGGATTAACACCAAGTGTGTAGCCGGAGATTGCGCAAGCAAGCTCAAAGAAGTATACTAAATAGCCGAAGGAATATTCACTTCTGTCCTCAAGCTCCAAAACAATGTTTGGAACGTTACCGTCAGTATGTGCGAACAAGGTTCCGAGCATAGCGGTGTGATTAACAAAATCAAGATCCTTGCCGGACAAGAAGTTAAGCTTATCAACATTATCAGGGTCAAACGGAATTAAAAGCTCATCGTTTGACTTTTTAATGTCAAGAACAGTTTCAAACATCATACGTGTGCCGTCTTGAATAAACTGACCCAAGGAGTGTAAATCAGTTGAGAAAATTACAGAGCTTGGGTAAATACCCTTACCGTCCTTACCCTCACTTTCACCGTAAAGCTGCTTCCACCACTCGCAAAGCATCTGTGCAGCAGGCTCATAAGCTGCCAAAATCTCAAGGCTCTTACCCTTGCGCAAAAGGATATTGCGGATTGCAACATACTTTAGACAGTCATTTTCATCTATATTAGCCTTTGTATAAGCATCACGGGCATCCTGCGCGCCCTTCATCATTGAATCAATATCGATTCCCGCAACAGCAATCGGCAATAATCCAACAGCTGTAAGAACGGAAAATCTTCCGCCAACATCATCAGGTACAACGAAGGTTTCGTAGCCGTTTTCATCAGAAAACTTCTTTAATGTTCCTTTAGCCTTATCTGTTGTTGCAAAAATTCTATCCTTCGCACCCTCTTTACCGTATTTCTGTTCAAGCAAAGCTCTGAAAACTCTGAAAGCAACTGCGGGCTCGGTTGTAGTACCGGACTTTGAAACAACATTAACGCAAACATCCCTGCCCTCACAAATTTTGAGTAAATCATTCAAGGCAGAAGCGCTAATAGAGTTACCTGCAAAGTAAATATCGGGAGTTTTCTTGCCTGGAATATTGTTATATACGGGGGACTTAACAAACTCAATTGCTGCCCTTGCGCCAAGATATGAGCCGCCAATACCGATAACTACGAAAACGTCGCAGCTATTTTGAATTCTCTTTGCAGCATCCTTTATTCTTGCAAACTCATCCTTATCGTAATCTACGGGCAAATCAATCCAACCCAAAAAGTCATTGCCTGCGCCTGTGCGTGAATTTAAAAGTGACTGCGCAGCATAAACTTCACCGGAGATTGTGTCAATATCCTCTTTTGAAATATAACCGTTTAAAAATTTATCGTTTAATTTAAGTGCCATGGAATTGTACCTCTATAATATAATACTTTATATATATTACAACAACTCGCACTAAAATTCAACAGTTTTTTAAACTTTTTTTCAATTTAAAATAAAATTTTCAAACACTTTACCAAATAATTCAAAAAAAGTAATTTCTTTAACACTTTCATAGGCAATAATTGGCATCTCACCTATTATTTTACCGTCTAATTTATATACTATTTTTCCAACTGCTTCACCGCTTTTTATCGGTGCATTTAAGTATTCGGGTAATTTTGTTTCACTTGTAATTTTTTCACTTGCACCAAGGTTTTCAAGCAGCCTAAAATCCTCATATCCAACCCTTACACTATCAACGGCTCCGCCCTTTACCTTCACTGTTCCGCACTCATGCTTAGGCTTGTTTATTATTTCATAATTTGCAAATCCGAAATTTAATAGCTTACTTGCTATGATATTTCTTTCGTTTGATGTTTCAGCACCCATTATAACAGTAACCAAGTGCATTTCTCCCCTTTTTGCACTTGCACTGATGCAGAACCCGGCACCGCTTGTGTATCCTGTTTTTAAGCCTGTAATGCCACGGTATGATTTAACAAGCTTGTTGGTGTTTGAAAGCCCAAATTCTCCGTTTCTTATAGTATCCATCCAAATGGTTGTATAATCTGTTATTTTTTCGTGCTTTAGCAGCTCCCGTGACATAACCGCAATGTCAAATGCGCTTGTCAAATGATTTGTTACATCGTCATCCAAGCCGGTTGCGTTTTCAAAATGTGTGTTTTTCATTCCAAGCTCACTTGCCCTTTTATTCATTTGAGCAATAAATGCCTCCTCACTGCCGCCTATATGCTCTGCCAAAGTGACCGCCGCATCATTAGCTGAAGAAACAACTACACACTTTATCAGCTCATTTACGCTCATTTGCTCCCCGGGCTCTAAAAACACCTGCGATCCACCCATGGAAGCAGCATTTTCACTAACCGTTAGCATTTGGTCATATTTCAGCTTTCCACCTTCAATAGCTTCAAATGTTAAAAGCAGGGTCATTATTTTTGTTACAGATGCAGGAGGCAGTGCTTGGTTCATATTTTTTTCGTACAATACAGTACCCGTTGTCACATCCATAAGAACAGCGCTTTTTGCATTTATTTCTATTGAAGGCTCCTTTATGCTAAGAGCCGAAATATGTAAGCAGAAGCATAACACCAAAAGAATTGATAAAAATACCGAAACTAATTTTTTTCTCATAATTCACCTCTAATTAATCATAGCAATGGTTAAAGCCAAATAGCAATTATATAAAATCCAAAGCATATGCATCCCTATTAACAGTGTCCACAAGGAATATATCCTAATGGATGAAATCAAAGCCAAGAAGCACAAAAGCAAAACGATAACAAAGAATACAAAAGCTATAAATGGAGAAAGTGACCTAAAAAATATAGGATAAATACAAAGTGAAAGCAAAAATCCTATTATCAAAAATATTGATACTTTTGTTGCCTCTTGATGCCTGAATTTTTCGCATCCAAACAGTACACCGCCAATAATCAGCCCAAAAATTGCAAAGCTGAGCGCCCACAAAAAATACATAAGTCCAATAGGTAAGGCGCTTCTCGGAAAAATG
Organism: Clostridia bacterium; assembly: GCA_017452475.1. Taxonomy (GTDB): domain Bacteria; phylum Bacillota; class Clostridia; order Oscillospirales; family CAG-272; genus RGIG2000. Next base: position 31,038 of record JAFTMJ010000081.1, read on the forward strand.
TAAAATAACATTACCCTGTCAGCTCTACCGCCAATAAACCAACTTAAAATTCCCAAAGCAAGGGTAATTCCACAGCAAATTAACGACGGTTTAATTTTAAACAGCCTTACATCATGCATCATTCTGTCAAAAAAACAGTTTATCCTTTTAATAAGCTTCAAAAAAATCACCTCACAATAATATATGAGGTGATTAATTTTTAAATTCTATTTGATATTAAATATTCATCGTCTAATACGGTAATTTGCTTGTCAAGCTCTCTTTCATAATTTAAAAGTGACACCCTTCTCTTTTTCCAAAACGGTACAAAGCCAGTGGCAATCTTACCCGTTGAAATGTTAATATCTACCGTTTTATGAATATTACATTCGTTTCTCGGAATATCGCTGAATTTAAAATATCCCTTGTATGATCTTAAGCCCCTTGGGTCGCACATACAGCTTTCTGTCGGTATCCCTCCCGAGTCAAAGCAAACATCACATTCATAAATTCCGCCGGGGCTTTCAAACCCCCTTGTTAAATCCAAATTTTCGTGGGCTTTTTTCATAATTGCATCAAATAATGTGCATGATGGATTAACCAAGTAATTCAAAGGAGCAGGTGTGTCAAAGCCTGTCCACACACCGCAAACGTAATACGGTGTGTAGCCTACAAACCATTTGTCCTCATTTCCGCTTGAAGTTCCCGTTTTGCCTGCCGTATCAATACTGCCCTTAAGGCTTATACAGGAGGCGGTGCCCCTGTCAACCACACCCTTAAGCATCATTGTCATAATGTAGGCATTTTCTCTGCTCATAACTCGATTCTTTTTAGGATTTTTTTCAAGAATACCGTTTCCAAAAGCATCCGTTACCTTAAGATATGTTTTAGGTGATGAAATCTCGCCACCGTTAACAAAAGAACAATAGGCATTAGTTATATTTAGTAGGCTTTCACCGTAGGTAAGCTGACCTAAAGCAAGGCTTGCTTCATTTTTGTCCTTCGTCTCATCAACCGTAATACCCAAGCGTTTTAAATGATTAATTGAATTATCAATTCCTACATCCTTAAGCGCTTTAACCGCCACAGTGTTAATAGAATGCTCAACCGCATAGCTGATAGGAACTAAACCTCTGAACTTGTTTGGTGAGTTTTTAGGCCAATATCGGTCCTCGGTTAGCTTAAGCGGAGTGTCATCATATACACTTGAATAGTTAAATGCTCCGTTTTCAAGCCCTAAGGAATATACGGACAATGGCTTAATTACCGAGCCGGGAGGGCGCTTTGCATCAGTTGCACGGTTAAAAACTAAATTTCCGGTCTTTTCACCGGTTCCACCAACTAAGGCTAATACATCATTAGTATACGGGTCAATTATTACACAGCTCGACTGTGGATATTTCCCATTTTGGTGAGACATATATGCCATATAGCTCTTATATACCTCCTCTGCTTGCTTTTGTAAGGTCGGGTCAATGACGGAATATATGTTAAAGCCACCCTTTAATATTAGGCCTCTAACCGCTGATTTCTTTAGGTTATACTTTTTGCTCATATCCGTGCTTATTTCATCTAACATAGCCTCCGTGTACCAGGAATATATTCCGCTGCTCCTGTTATTCTCCACTTGGCTGCTAACCCTTACCTCCTCTTGCCTTGCTTGCTCATATTCCTCCTTATCTATATATCCCTGCTCCCACATTAGCTGCAGCACCAATTCTCGGCGGCTTTTGTTATTTTCCATATTTGTGTACGGGTCATATTTCTTGGGGTTTTGAACAATTGAAGCTAAGGATGCACATTCAGCCAAGGTTAAGTCAGAAACATCCTTACAAAAATAAAGCTTCGATGCCGCCTGAACGCCATAGCAATTCTGCGACATATAAACTACATTTAAATAAGACTCAAGTATTTCATTTTTACTTAAATTTTTTTCTATATTTCTTGCCCGAAATATCTCCTCAAGCTTTCTTTTTGGTGAAATTGAGTTATCTCCTGTAACATTTTTTATAAGCTGTTGCGTGATTGTAGAGCCACCGTAACCGCTTTTATCAAACTTAAAAATATAGTTTAAAAATGCCTTTGCAGTACGCATCCAATCAACACCCTTATGCTCATAAAAGCGCTTATCCTCAACAGCAATAAATGCGTTTTTCAGGTTTGATGGCATATCGTAAATCGATTTCCATTCGCTTTTTTCTAAAAAAAGCTCCTCTTCCTTTAGCTCAACAGGTATGCCTACTCTGTTTTGTCTATCATCATATTCATAGTAGTATATCTTTGTTGAGGAAGTACCTTTGCTTTTAAATAAAGAAATGTCAACTTCCTTATCAAGATTTGCATAAACATATATTCCAAAAGAAATAATTAAAACAATACTTAAAATTAATACTGTAATCAAAATTTTAGCAAGGGCAGATTTTTTCTTTTCCTTCAAAAAAATTCACCTCTTTTCGTATACAAAATTATTATTTGCACAATAATATCTCATATACGGCAAAAAGGAGTTTAAAATATGGAACAAGAATACGAAAATAGCCAATTTATCAATAAAAAACACTTTGTTTTATCAATGATTTTACTTGTTGCATTAATGATAACACTGTTCTTATCTGTTTTTATTGCGTTAAACGGTAAAATTACAAATTCAAATCAAGTAATTAAAGAGGTAACCGTCCCTGTATATAAGGATGTAGAGACAGTAACTCCCGATTATGTAAGCTATACTGTAAAAGCATTTGACGGAAAAGTAGGGGTTTATAAAAACGATGATTTTCAATACACCTTAGACATTTATGTATTTACCTTACCCAAAGAAGATCAAAAGCTCTTGAACCAAGGCATTTTAGCTACCTCAGAGCAAGAGCTTAATGATATTTTATCAGCTTATTATTGATCCTTCAAAATTACGGCATCGGCGCCAAGAATAGCTTTTAATGCGCCAACAATTTCGGAAGAAGCTGTTATGGTTAAGCCGGATGCCTTTACATATTTCTTTGCTTTATTGTCAAAGAAAATTATTTCAGTGTCACCCGAATATTCCTTTAATAACTCAATTATCTCTGTAACCAAAGGTGCGTCAATGCTTTCGACCTTTAAATAGAGCTTTGAGCTAATCTTTTTTGCCATTTCAAACTCTGTGTTTGAAGTAACCGTTTTGCAGGTATTTAAAATGACCTTTGGCTGCTCCTCATCCTTTAAGCTAATTTGACCTTCAACAAAAATCACATTGTCAACGGTCAAAACAGATGAGTAATTATCAAAAGCTTTTGGGAAAACGATTAGCTCAATTTCACCGTAAGAGTCGGATATTTTGATAAATGCCATATTGTCATCATTTTTTGTTTTCTTTACCGTACGCGAGGTGATAAGACCGGCTATTGAAACCTGCTTTCTGTCAGTTAATTCCTCATCCGCCAGAATATCGCTGATTTCTCTTGGCTTTAACACTGACAAATGCTTATCATAAGAGTCAAGAATATGTCCTGAAAAGCAAAGCCCAAGCACATCTCTTTCGTAAAGAAGCAGGTCCTTCATCGGAAATTCTTCTAGATCGGGATAGGAAATTTTTGGTATAGTGCCTGCTACCTCCTCACCTGACATTAGCTGTGTTATATCAAGCTGACCGTTGGCGGTAGTTTTGGAAATGCTGTGTGCGCCGTCAATTGCCGCCTCATAAACTCTAAACAGCTGTGACCTATATTTACCAAGGGAGTCAAAGGCACCGGCTTTAATTAAGGACTCAACCTGCCTCTTATTAATATCGGCATCCTTTAAGCGGTATATGAAATCATCAAAATCCTTATATTTGCCGCCTGAGAGCCTTTCTTCAACAATAGAATTGATAAAATTCCTACCCACATTCTTTATTGCTAAAAGACCGAACCTAATATTATTGTCTTCAACAGAAAAAGTAACATCACTAAAGTTAATATCAGGTGGCAAAACCTTAATTCCAACCTTACCGCACTCATCAATATAGTCAGTCATCTTATCTGTTGAGCCAAGCACAGAGGTGATTAATGAGGCATAATATTCCTTGGGGTAATTTGCCTTAAGATAAGCAGTTCTGTAAGAAATAAAGGCATATGCCGCTGCGTGTGACTTGTTAAACGCATACTTTGCAAAGCTTTCCATTTCGTTAAAAAGCTCAGTAGCCGTTTCCTTGCCAAGCCCGTTTTCCATAGCACCGCTTATAAATACTTCTCTTTCCTTTATAAGCTCGTCAACCTTCTTTTTAGACATTGCCCTGCGGACAATATCTGCCCTGCCATATGAATACCCCGCAACCTTACTGAATATTTGCATAACCTGCTCTTGGTATACTATACAACCGTAGGTTGACTTTAAAATGGGTTCTATCAATGGTGTTTTATAAACAATCTTTGATTTATCGTGCCTACGCTCAATGTATTGCGGAATTGAGTCCATAGGACCGGGGCGGTAGAGCGCTATTGTGGCAATTATGTCCTCAATGCTCTCTGGCTGAAGCTTTGTTAGCACCTGCTTCATTCCGGCTGACTCAAGCTGAAAAACACCGTCGGTTCTGCCCGAAGAAATAAACCTGTATGTTTTCTTATCATCAAGAGGGACACGCTCAACGCTGAAATCGGGCTCTTTTTTGCGAATAATTTTTTCAGTGTCAGCAATAATTGTTAGATATCTCAATGCCAAGAAATCGAACTTTAAAAGCCCTAATTTTGCCACAGTATCCATATCATACTGCGTCACGGCAACACCGCCGTTTGTGGCAAGGGGTAAATATTCAACTATTGGCTTGTCTGTTATTACAACTCCTGCCGCATGGGTTGATGCGTGCCTTGGCATACCCTCAAGGGCTATTGCCGTATCAAAAAGCTTTTTAATATTGTTATCGTTATTGTAAAGCGTTTTAAGCTCAGCAACCTCATTTAATGCCTCAGGCAAGCTTACATTAAGTCGTCTCGGAATTAGCTTGGAAATCATATCCACATCATTATATGGAATTTCAAGAACTCTTCCAACATCCTTAATTGCCGCCTTTGCCGCCATTGTACCAAAGGTTACGATTTGCGCCACATGGTCACTTCCGTACTTTCTCTTTACATACTCAATAACCTCATCGCGTCTTTCATAGCAAAAGTCGGTATCAATATCAGGCATACTAACTCTTTCAATATTTAAAAAGCGCTCAAACAAAAGGTCAAATTTAATAGAATCTACATCGGTAATTCCAAGCAAAAAGGCAACCAAGCTACCGGCACCGGAGCCTCTGCCGGGACCTGCGGGTATGTCGTTGCTTTTTGCAAAATTTATAAAATCCCAAACGATTAAAAAGTAATCGTTATACCCCATTGTATCAATAACGGACAGCTCATACTCTATTCGTTCCCTATATTCCTTTTCGGGATGGTCGCTAGTATAAACAATTTTGCCGTCAGTCAGCCTTTTTTCAAGACCTCTGTAAGCAAGGGTGCTTAGATATTCCTTTGATGTAATTCCGGTTGGTAAAATATATTTAGGTAGCTTTGTTATACCGAATTCAAAATCAAAATTACATTTGTCCGCAATCTTTCCCGTATTTTCGATAGCTTCTTTAACACTGCCGAACAGTGAAAGCATTTCATCTTCGCTCTTTAGATAGAACTCATTAGTCGGAAACATAGAGCCCTTGCCCTTGGAGATGGTGGTGTTCATCTGCACCGACATTAAAACAGTTTGCAGGTACGCATCCTCTTTTTGCAAATAATGAACATCATTTGTACATACAAGCTGTGTATCGGTTTCCTTGGCTAATTCAATAAGAGTTGCATTAACCTCCTTCTGTTCATCAATACCGTGGTTTTGCAGCTCCAAATAATAGTCATCCCTGCCGAAAATTTCCTTCATTTTGTCGATGTGCTTTTTGGCGCCTGCAATGTCACCTGCAAGTATTGCTGAGGGAATATAACCTGCTAAGCACGCGGAGAGGGCAATTAATCCCTCACTATGCTCACTAAGGATATCAATATCTATTCTCGGCTTAACATAAAAGCCATCAGTATATCCGCTTGAAACGAGGAAAGAAAGGTTTTTGTATCCGGTTTCGTTTTTGGCAAGTAAGACCAAATGATAATACGGGGAGTTATTAACCCTAATCTTTTCAAATCGTGAGCCCGGGGACACATATACCTCGCACCCGATTATAGGCTTGATTCCCTCGTCCTTGCAAGCCTTATAAAATTCAACGGTGCCAAACATGTTACCGTGGTCAGTAATAGCAACTGCCCTTTGTCCGAGCGCCTTGACCGCCCTTGGTATATCCTTAATTCGGCAAGCACCGTCAAGCAAGCTGTACTCACTGTGGAGGTGCAAATGTACAAAATTTGACATATCCGTATCCTTTCTTAATCTTTGTTTTCAAATTCATTATAATACTCCAATATCTTTTCAAGCCTATGATAGACGCCTGATTTTGATATGGGAGGAGAAAATTGCTTGCCAAGCTCGGTGAAGCTCAGCTCCTTATGCTCTATTCGCTTTACTGCCATTTCACGCAAATGCTCAGGCAAACGATTAATGGCTTCAGCTTCAATCATTTGCTCAATAACGGTGTTATACTTATTTGATGCCAAAATTGATTTATTAATATTAGCAGCATCACAATTTGTTACCCTATTAGCGTTATTTATAAGCTCTTTATTAATCTTGCTATTCATTATATCAAATGCCAAAGACGTGGCACCAATGCTTGCAAAAAAATCCTCAATAGCCTCGCTTCTCTTTAAATAAAGGACGAACTTATCGTTTCTTTTTGTTCTAAGCGGCTGAATTCCAACATCATTAAGAACGCAAAATATCTGTTCTGCCTTGTCTTCATTATTAAAAACCAGCTCCAAACGGTATGATTTATTAGGGTCATTAACCGTTCCGCAAGCAAGAAAAACACCGCGTAAAAACATTTCCTTGCAGCGTCCGCACCGCAACACATTCTTTTTTATCTTTTCATAGCTCTCATATCTTAAAAAGCTATTTGAAATCATTATTCTGTTTTTTTCATATTTATATTCAAATTCCTTTTTAACTGACAATTGCTCGCATAGACTGACAAAATGCTGACCTATCTCGTGATTTAAGCATTTTAGCGACACCGTGCCATCATAAACTTCACCGCAAAACAAAATGCCGTAAAGCAAGGAATAACCGCAACAGCTTTTAAGCCTTGCACCGTATTCAGTTAATTCTTTCTTTACACGCTTTGCAAAGGAAATCATATTTCACCTATTCTATATAAATTATTTCTTCTTCCAAATTAATTTTATACTGCTCGTTAACCTTACGCTTAACAATTTCAATCAAATCATTAACATCGGCAGCAGTTGCGCCTCCGATGTTTACGATAAAGCCTGCGTGCTTTGTTGAAACTTGGGCGCCGCCCACTGTGTAGCCCTTTAAATTTAAGCTATCAATCATTTGTGAAGCATAGCCCTGCTCAGGCTTAATAAATGCGCTTCCTGCGCTTGGCAGATTAAGCGGTTGGGCTTCCCTCCGCCTTGATATATTATCATTCATTTTATCGTAAATTTCGCTTTTAGAGCCCTTTTGAAGCTCGAATTTTGATAAAATCAAAATTAAACGGGACTTTCTGAACACAGAGCTTTTTACGGAAAAGATATGCTCCGCATTTGATAAAACAACCAGCTTGTCACTGCAAATATCGTATGCTAAGCTCTCTTTAAGCACAGTAGAAATATCGGAACCAAAGGCAGAAGCATTCATTGCCACAGCGCCGCCTACTGTGCCGGGGATGCCGTACGAAAATTCCAAGCCGCAAAGCTCCTCGTCAAATGCAAATTTAGAAACCTTTGTAATGGGAGCACCACACTCTGCAACCACCAAATTATTTTCTCTTGATATGCTATTCAGCTTGCTTGTAGCAATTATGGCACCGTCATAAAAGCCATCGGTAAAATAGCAATTACTGCCGTTGCCAATTACAACGAACTTATCATTTTTTAAAATCCGAAGAATATCAATTAACTGCCGACGGTTTTTTGGAAAAATCACAATTTTGGCATCTCCGCCTATACGGAATGTAACAAGCTCTGAGGTGCTGTAATTTTCCTTAAATTCAACACCGTTTTTCTCCAAATAGTGTAAAAGACTTCGATAATTCATACAGGTTCTCCATTCAGCTTATTTGCTAAATTTTATGAAAAACCTTTAAAATTAAGCACAAACACGCACCTAAATATAAGGCTGCGTGTTTTACTTTATATTTCCTTAAGTAACTCGGTTGATTGAGAAATAAGCTCCTTTGCAGCATCGAATTGCTTTTCTGTCAAATCAATACCGCCAATAATCCTTGCAATTTCATCAATCCTGCCCTGCTCATTAAGCAAAACAACGCTTGTTTCCGCTCTGCCGTCAATTTCATTTTTCTTAATAAAATAATGGTTTTGGGCAAGCGCCGCAATCTGCGCGGAATGCGTTACGCAGAAGGTTTGCGTGCTCTTTGATATTTTAGCAAGCTTTACACCGATTTTCTGTGATGTGCTACCGGACACTCCCGTATCAATTTCGTCAAAAATAACAGTATGAGCGCCGTTTTTCTCTGAAACAGTACTTTTCAAAGCAAGCATAATTCTTGCAAGCTCGCCGCCCGACGCAATTTTATTCATAGGCGCAAGCTCCTCGCCAACATTGGTCGCAATTAGAAACTCAACATCATCATATCCTAAGCTGTTAAGCACACTTTTTCCGTCCTTTTCACACTGCTGAACCTCAATCTTGAAGCAAACCTTAGGCATATCCAAATATTCAAGATTATCCTTTACAAGCTTACTAAGTCTGTGTGAAGCGCTAACCCTTGCTTCGTGTAGCTTTTCAGCAACCGTACAAGCGCTTGCATAAATGCTCTTATATTCAAATTTCAAATCCTGTATTAAATTTTCTGAATTTTCAAATTGACTCAGCTTGTTTTCGGCATTTTCTCTAAATGCCAATACTTCTTCAATACTACCGCCATACTTTCTTTCAAGCCTTTGAATTAAAGCAAGCCTATCTTCAACTAAATCAAGCTGCCTTTGTGGGTCATCTACACCTTCAAAAGCTCCAAATTCTTTCGCTCTTTCAGCAATATCCTCAAGCTCATATTTAAAGTCATTAAGCTTGTCACATAGTTCCTGCGCCTCAGGAACCACATCAACAATTCTGTTCAATGCCTCCATCGCCTTGGTTACCAATGAGGAAGCGCTAATTCCGCTTTCGTTTTGTAAAAGCGCTTTGTAAACAGTAGATGTGTTTTTTATGAGCTTTTCAGCGCCCTTAAGCCTGTTTCTTAATTCTAAAAGCTTTTCTTCCTCATCAATATCCTTTAGCTTCGCGGCAGAAATCTCCTTAATTTGATAGTTAAGGATATCAACCATAGTATCCTTCTGCTTTGTTTCCTCCGTTAGCTTGTTTAACTGAGCTTTGATGGAGGTTAGCTTGGAATATAGCTGAGAATATTCATTTATAGCATCATCGTGATTGGCATATTCATCAAGAAGCTTAATATGGTTAGCCTTGTTTATAAAGCTCTGATTTTCATTTTGACCGTGAATATTAATAAGCTTTATGCCAACCGCCTTTAGCTGTGTTAAGGTTGCAGGGGAAGAATTAATTTTTATAATGCTCCTGCCGTCAAGAGAAAAGCTCCTGTAAATTGAAAACGAATCATCCCTGTCATAATTCACGCCTAACTCATCACACAAGGAATATACATCATCATTTACATTTGAAAAAATAGCAGAAACAACGGCACGCTCTTGCCCGTGTCGTATCATATCCTTTGATGTTTTTGCCCCAAGCAAGCAGTTAATGCTGTCAATAATAATTGACTTGCCGGCTCCGGTTTCGCCTGTGAGAACATTAAAGCCGTTATCAAAGGTTAAATCAAGCTTTTTTATCACGGCAATATTTTCAATATGCAAAAAATCAAGCATTGTGACTCCTAATTATCTACCTGCTATTTTTGAAATTTTATTTGTAATGCTCTTGCTCGCTTCCTCTGATTTAGATACTAAGATTATGCAGTCATCTCCTGCAACGCATCCGAGAATATCAACATCGTGCAAGGTATCAATACCTGCTGCAACAGCTTGGGCAAGTCCCGGGCTTGTCTTGATAACAACATTGTTCAAGGCATACTTAATGTCTGTAATAGATGCAAAAAGCGCGTGGTTATATGTACCGGAGCTGTCGAGCTCGCTTTTTGGCGCAACATACTTATAAACGCCGTTGTCAAGCACCTTTACAAGCTTTAATTGCCTAATATCACGGGAAGCAGTTGCCTGGGTAGCATTAAATCCCTCTTTTTTAAGAGCATCTATTAAGTCCTCTTGTGTTTCGATATTTTTGGTAGCAATAATCTCCAAAATTTTCTCTTGTCTCTTCGGTTTCATTTTACTCTCCACTTATTCTAATACGATTTTTTTGATTTTTGTTCTATCTAAAGCTGTACCATTCTTAGCAAACACAGCAATATATTCGGTATTTCCGTCACCACCCTGAATAGGGGATTTATCAAAAGCTAAACATACTAATCCGCAAGCAGCGGCGCAATCAATTACAGACATAACACCATTTAGTCTTGCGTGCTTATCCTTTACAATACCGCCCTTGCCTACGTTTGCTTTACCTACCTCGAACTGCGGCTTAATTAGGCTTAGGTATACACCGCCATCCTTCAATATTTCAGTAGCTCTCGGTATAATATGATTTTGCGAAATAAAGGAAACATCAATCGTAACAATATCCGCTTTTTCACCTACCACCTCTAAAGAAAGCTCTCTGGCGTTAAAATTTTCAATAGAAGCAACGCGGTTGTCATTTTTTAATTCACTTGCAAGCTGATCTGTTCCCGAGTCTATTGCATAAACCCTTTTGGCCCCGTTTAATAGCAAGCAATGGGTAAACCCACCTGTCGAAGCGCCAATGTCAACGCAAATCTTATTATTTACATCAACCTTTGAAAGCTTAAGTAGACCCTCAAGCTTAAGTCCCCCGCGGGAAACATACGGGCAGGTGTCTTTTATCTCAACGGTATGCTCCAAAGCCTCGTTTATATCGGCAGAGGACTTTGTAACAGTTAGTCCGTCAATTTTAACATTTCCCTCTTCAATAAGAAATTTTGCCTTTTGCCTGCTTTTTACAAAGCACCTTTGAAATAAATATAAATCAGCTCTCATTATTTATTTCTTCCAACCATATAATTTGCAAGGTCTATCAAAGATCGATTATCCTTGTCATCATAGTATTTTTCAATTGAAGCAATTGCATCCTTTGTCATACTGTCAACAAGCCCTTGTGCTTCATCAACGCTCATAAACGTAAGTGATGTAGTCTTGCCGTTTTTATCATCGGAGCCAACGGGCTTACCAAGAGTTTCGCAATCTGCAATTCTGTCAAGAATGTCATCTCTTATTTGAAAAGCAATTCCTAAATTAGTTGCATAGCTTTCAATATCATCAATTATATCCTTGCTTGGATTGTCACAGGCGGCATAATAGCCAAGAAGCATAGCGCACCTAATCAAGGCACCGGTTTTCAACGAATGCATCACCTTAAGCTCATCGAAGCTTTTTATGTTATTCATAGAGCTTAAGTCAATCATTTGTCCGCCCGCCATGCCGCTAAAGCCCGCGCATTTTGACAGAGCTAATGTAGCCAGCCTAATACTTTTATCACTAACTAAGTTGTTAGATGCCAATACCTCAAATGCGTATGTTAAAAGTGTATCGCCTGCCAAAAGTGCAACACCCTCACCAAAAACCTTATGGTTTGTGGGCTTGCCCCTACGCAAATCATCATTGTCCATACAGGGCAAATCATCGTGAATTAATGAATATGTATGTATCATTTCAAGCGCGCAAGCAAAGGGTATCGCTTTTTCAACAGAAGCGTCGCCGGAAAATAGCTTGTACGCTTCCATAACGATGAACGGTCTAATTCTCTTTCCACCGTAAAGCAAGCTATACCTCATGCTTTGGGCAAGACCGTTATCGTCCTTATTTGAAAGATAGTCATCAAGCGCTTTTTCAACCTTCTGTGCATTTTCATTTAATAGTTTAGCAAAGTCGTTATTGTTCATCTGCGGTAAAATCCTTTTCCTCTAATTCGCCATCTTTATTTACAAGTATTTTTACGGATTTTTCTACAGCCTCAAGCTTGCTGTTGCATTGCTTCACCAAGCCCACGCCCTCCTCAAAGAGAGATAGGGATTTTTCCAAGGGATAATCTCCGCTTTCAAGCAAATCAACAATCTCCTCAAGCCTTTCAAGAGACTTTTCGAAGCTTAATTCCTTTTTAGCCATTTTTCTCTCTCCTTTCTTTTTTGGTAACAGTAGCGCTTATTCTACCGTCACACAGCATTATATTTATATTATCATTAATTTCTACACTGTTTACAGTGCTTATAACTCTGTTTTCACTATCGCAAATTGCACCATAGCCTCGATTTAAAACCGACATTGGGTTAAGCGCTAAAAGCTTGGCGTTCAACTGAATAAATTTTTCCCTATCCTGCTTTATTCTGTCTTGAAATGCCTTATATAGCTTATCTGTAGCGCCGGCAAGCTTTAAGTTTGGAATATCGAGCAAGGTTAGCGGCTTTACAAGCACCCTTGAAGATGCCAAGTCATCAAGCCTTACCCTGTATGCCTCAACAGTATTTATAATTGAGTCAAGGGCTCTTTGGCTGAATTCGTTTAATCGGTAGGCTATTTCTTCAATATTCGGTGTTGCAAGCTCCGCTGCGTGTGACGGTGTTGCCGCACGAACATCAGATACAAAATCGCAAATTGTAAAGTCTATTTCATGTCCAACCGCAGAAATCACAGGAATGTGCGACCTAAAGATAGCACGGGCAAGCCCCTCATCATTAAATGCCCAAAGATCTTCCATTGAGCCGCCGCCCCTGCCGATTATAATTACATCAACAGAATTCATAATGTTAAAGTATTCAATACCCTTAATTAGCTCGCCGGGGGCGTCCGTACCCTGAACAAGAGAAGGAAAAACAACAATTTTTGCACAGGGATACCTCCTTGTTGCAACCTTTATTATATCCTTTACCGCCGCCCCTGTTGGGGATGTAATTACACCTATAGTATTTGGGTATTTAGGAATTGACTTTTTATGCGCATCATCAAACAGCCCTTCTTCATTCATCTTTGCTTTAAGCTGTTCAAAAGCCAAATGTAATGACCCAATTCCGTCAGGCTGCATTGACTCAATGTAAAGCTGATAGCTGCCGGCTTGAGAATAAACACCAATTCTGCCGCTAACAATAACGCGCATTCCGTCTTGAGGCTTAAACCTCACCCTTTGAGCATAACTGCGAAACATCACAGCCCTAATTTCACTCTTATCATCCTTTAATGTGAGATAAAAGTGTCCAGAGGAATGCTTTTTAAAGTTGGAAATCTCGCCAACTGCATAAATCTCCTGCAGCTGCGCCTCCTCCTCAATTAATCCCTTGATGTAGCTGTTAATTTCATATATTGATTTTGGTATTGGAGGCAAAACATTTCCGTCATCATCAAACCTATAATTCATATGCTTTCCTCCTAATTAGTTATTTGAAAAAACTATTTTTTGTAAGTATGGCTATTCCACAAGCATTATCGGTACTAAATTCAGGCTCAGCAAAATATACATCCTGAAACATAGAAGATAAGTGAGCTTGAATAATCTTATTACTCATAACTCCGCCTGCAAAAACAACCTTAATATTGCCCTGCTCTTTCCTTATATTTTCTGTTAGCTTTTCAATCGTTTTTGAAATAAAGGTAAAAATATAGGAGGCAACAACCCTTGGGTTCTTAGTTTCCTTATATAACTTAAGCGCAAGGTTTTCAAGCCCGGACAAATTACATTCAACGCCATTTACACAAACCTTGCATGGAGGCGGGACCATCTTGTTTTCCAATGCTAAACGCTCAAGCTCCTTACCGCAAGGGAATTTTAGACCCATTTTCACACCTATTCTGTCAATTGCCTGTCCTGCGTGCAGGTCAACACTTCCACCTAAAATTGAAACCTCAAAGCCTGCTAAATCGGGCTTTACCAAAACAATTTCTGTAGTTCCGCCCGAAACATGGAACGCAACAAACGGCTCCGTTGGTGTTAGCTTTGCTGAATAAAGCGCCGCTTGTATATGCCCATTTTGATGCGAAAACTCATATGCAGGTATGTTATATAAGGCGGAAATCATTTCTCCAACCGCCTTACCAACAAGAAAGCACGGCATATATGAACCCACAGCATCTCTTGGATAAGCAGAGTATCCAATTGCGGCTATTTCATAGTCTGCGTGCTTCTCCTTAATTCTTGCTGAAATCACCTGAAAGTTTTTAACGTGGGCAAAAACCGCATCACTTTGCCTTAAGCCGTTTTCCCCATCCTTTACCGGAAGTAGCTCCTTATAGCTTTCTAAAATTGCCCCATCCTCATCGCAAATCGCACAGGAGGTGGTATAATTACTTGTGTCAATGCCAACAAAGACCTTTTTAGTCATTTTTGAGCCCCTTAGCAATATTGTTCAAAACACCGTTGATGTATGAAACAGAGCCATCCTCGCCATATTGCTTTGCCAATTCAACCGCTTCATTAATAGAAATAGCGACAGGTAGATTTGCAAGCATCATTTCATAAACGCTTATTCTCATAATAGATAAAGTTGTTTTTGAAAGCCTATTAAGCTTCCAGCCGCTTAAGTTTGCACAAATCACCTCATCAAGCCTTTCAACATTATCGCAAACTCCTAAAAACAGGGTTTTTACACTTTCCGCCTCATCATCCTCACATACAAAGTTGTCATATGCTCTTTCATAGTATGAAACAGGGGACTCCTCTTTATTAAATTCATATCCAAATACTAATTCGAATGCATTTTTTCTAACTTTTCTCTTACCAAGCATAGTTAATTTCCTTATAATATATTTAGTAATTAAATTATATATTTTTTTCATATCATTGTCAAGATAAATATTCATTTTTTATGAATATTTTATCTTTTTTGCATATTTTTTATGATTTGCTTGAAATTGTTGCTTTTTTATGGTATCCTATCAATATAATTTCGAGGAGTTTTGTAATGAGAAAAAAGGAAAAGGAAAAATCAAGCACAATCGTATTTCGTATACTGTTTCTTTCTTGTATGATATACGCACCGATTTGCTTTATCATAAATTTAATTTGCACCCTTTCCGTTGCAAGGAGCTTTATGCTTAGTCCCTGGGCAGGTGCATTGATATTCTTAATTTGCGGTATAACCTCTATAGTTGTTGTTTTAAAAGGGAAATTCAAAAAAATTAATACTCCGCTTAATATCTTCAAAATCGCAAGTATTTCGTTTACAATTTTGTCCTTCGTAATTGCTACTGTATCTTTAATAATTGAAAACGGACAAATGTGGAACCTTTACGGGCTTTTAGATGTTTTTGTTTTTTCTTTAGTTATTGCTTGCATTAAATCTTTCGTCAAGCTTAAGAGCTATTTAGTAAATTCTTTGATATATTACGCCGCTTCAATTACTGCATTTATGCTTTTAACCACCGTTATCGCAAACTATAACGAAAGCAATATTGCAATGCTTCTTTTTGGTGGGTTCACTTTAGCATACGTCATTATTGCTATATTTTATTTCTTTGTCAGACGCTCCTTTGCAAGCTACGATAATGAGGATAAGGAATACAAGCCAATGTTTAATTAAGCTTAATAAAACAAAAAGGGGCTGACACATTAAGAAAGCCCTAAAAAGTAAAAAAACAACCACTCTTTACCGAAAAGGTATTGAGTGGTTGTTTGCTTTGATGTATAATTAAATTGCGACAAATAACTAACAAAAAAGCGAGGTAATTATACAC
>JAFTMJ010000082.1 GCA_017452475.1 Clostridia bacterium
ATGCTGTAGTTATGGAAATGTTATTTGCATTGTCAACAGTGCTTAAAAGCATATCCTTGCTATTATAGCTGTTGGTTATACTTTTTTCACTGCCGCCTGTGCTACGCACAACACTCTTTACCTTGCCGTCAAGGTCTGTTACCGTAGTTACCGTTTCACCCTTTTCCGTAATTACGCTTTGCAGCTCAGTTTCACCGTCAGTATACACTTCTGCCATAAGCTCAACGCCGTTTAGGCTAACCTTTGTTACTCTGCCCTTGCAATCGTATGTATATTCATACACATTATCACCGCTAATCACCTTAGTTGCCAAGCCCTTGGTGCGCAAAACCTGAATACTGTTTTCCTCGCCTTCCTCGTTGCTCATACTGATTGCAGTATTGCCGTCAATTTTGCTGTAGCCGTATGAAAGCTTACTGCCGTTAGGATATGTTTCGCTAAGCACAGTTGACGAGCCGTTTTCATATTCAAAATATGTCTTATTCTCACCAAGCGCATCAAGCTGACAAACAGCCTTGCCGTTTTCATCATATTCTGTTTCGGTGTACAGCTTGCTTGACGGGTCAAGGGAGTTGTACTTAACTGTCCTTATCTCGTTGCCGTTCTTATCGTAAACATGCTCCTCAATATCAATGCCGTTTTTGGTTTTTTCTCCCACAACATAGCTTTGCTTTCTTGCAACGCTTCCCAAGGAATTATATTCAAAAAACTCTATGTAAGTTATTTCATCAACCTCATTCACAAGAACCGTTGTTTGCTTTTTCTTTAACTTATCATCAACGGTATATATGTAAAGAACTACGGTTTCCTTTCTCATTCCGCCGTCGTATGTATCGCTGTTTGATTTTACCAGCTTGCCACGTTGGTCATATTCCTTTAAGCTGTAGCTTTTATTAGTTGCCGTTTCAAAGTCAACAGTATTATACGTACCCACATAAAGGTCCTTTTTGTTCAAGCTATAGGTTTCATGGTACTTGCTTCCGTCTTCTTCTGAAAAGACATATTTTTCCGCGCTTGTTACAACACCGTTTCTTTCCTCAAACCGATTTACAAGTCTTTTGCTGTCCAAATCAAACACATAAATCTGTCGCATATTATTTTCATCTGTTAGGATTGCCTTTTTTATGCTTTCATCAGCGGAATACTCAATATCAGTCCTGTACGCTTCGATAAATCCTGCGCTGTTCAAGGTGGCACCGCTGTATGAAACAGATGAAAGATTGCTGTAGCTTACAACGCTTGTAAGCTTACCGTCAGTAGTAGTAAGCTCCGCCTTATAGTTAGTTTCGTATGCTAAGGTCATCACCTTTGATAAGAATGTCGCCCTATATTCCGTTTCATTTGGAAATGTAACCTTTCCGATTTTCCCGTTTACATATGTGAACCTAACCTTTTTGCCGTTGCGATTATTTATCTCGTTCAAAAGGTTTGTCTCTGTGTTGTATAGCAAGCAAATATACCTTTCCTTGTCATCATAAAGCCTTGCAATTCTATGCTTCATTTCATTTCCAACAAAGTAAGGCTCATACTCAATTGCAACATAGTTACCCATCTTGCCATAAACCACCACAAGCTCACCGCTTTCGTTGAAGCCCTTTACTCCGCTATTGCTCATTACAAAATTGATAGGCATTTGAAGCTTATTTTTTTCATATTCCTTGTTTGCTTCCGCATACTGCTTAAAGTATAGCTCTAATTGTTTTGTTGTCTCATCATTGCCTGACAAAAGCGCTTCAATCTGAGCATCCACAGAAGCAATTTGGTTCAAAATGCTTGTTTCCTGTGTGTATGTTGCAGTTTCACCGCTTTCTGTCTGATATGTGATAGCCGCAGTCTGACTTCTCATGCATGATTTAAATGTTAGCAAATCACTTCTTGAAAATACAAAGCCATTTGCATCTCTTATATCACTATAATCTGCATAGTTGCCTATTGCTCCAACAGGATTACCACTGGAGTTGTACACTCCATACTGTGCCATTTCTTGTTCGCTTTTGATTTTCAAATATATGTCACCTGTTTCGTCATTAACAATAGATTTCAAATACAGATAGCTTCGCCAATTCAAATAGCTTAAATCATATATTAATTGTCTTCTCTCCGCCACATCTTGATTTTGATTGTTCAACAGCTTTTGCTGTAGCTGCAGGGATAACCTGTTATTCCTTAAGGAGTCAACCTTCTCCTTTAACGATATCACATCATTATTCATAACAACGCAACCGTTGCCCGCTTCAACTATGCTTTTAAACTCCATCAATTCCTCGTGCTTACTGCCTGTTTCGTGGATTTCCTTTGTTTCCGTGTTGTAAAAAGCGAAGTTGGCAATAGACTCCGCATAGGAATCTCTCTTATCCTTTAGCTCCTCAAGCTGCTTATTGCTATTGTCGTAGCTCTCCACATTGTTAATCCCCTCCAGCTTTGCAGAAGCCTTCATTCCCTCGTTTGTGGAAATCTCTCTTTCAACAATGTAGGTATTTGTGCCGTCTGAATATGTCAGTGTTCCGTCATCAGTTGCCACAACCTGTGATTTATCGCTAATTCTATGCTTTTGCTCATCAAAACCAACATAGTTAAAGTATTCCTTAAATAAATACCTGTCTCCCATGCTGTCGGTGTAAATGTAGTCTGCATCAACGGTTTCATCCTCGTTTTTCACAAAATGCTCGTGTAGGTTGAGTCTTGTGCCTTTACCGCAGCAATAGTCATTATCGCTGCCCGATAACCCGGGAGCGATGATATGTGACACCTCAATGCCCATTTCCTCATCAACCAAGTCGGTAAAGGTCACTAAGCCCTCTCCCGTGAATAAATCAATGTGCGCCTTTGCACCGCCGCAAAGCGGTACTGTTTTTCTTGTTTTTATTTCTGTAACCATTTAATTTCTCCTTTTTTAATATTTAATAATTTTGTTTTTGTGTTTGTTAAGCTCAGCTAAACACACGCATACGCATCCCTCCTTTTCATTTCAAAGCAACCACACCGCTTGTTGCCCTGTGCCATAATTCTAACTCTTAATCCTGACACAGCCTGTCAGTATTTAAAAATTTTATTTTCGCCTTTTGTGCTGTTCAATTAAGCTTTTTACCGTTTCCAAATCCTCGGCGCTTAGCCCGATTTCCAAAACCAGCCCTGCTAATGTCGCCAATTTTTCCAAGGCGGTTTTCTGCTTTTCGGTTATGTAAAAGCCTGCTCCGCTATAATAATACCCATCAATAAACGACACCCCTCCGTTTCGCCCCATTGTTGTCACCAAGGGATATTCACAGCTTAATCTCTCTATATCTCTTTGCACAGTTCGCTGACTCACATTAAGCTCGTTTGCCAGCTCAGGAACAGTCGTATGCCTTTTTAAGCTTATCAGCTCAAGCACTCTTTTCCTTCTTTCTAAGACCTCCGTTTTCATCCCTCCTAAAGCTTCCTGTATGCATATTATAGAACAAAAAAACCGGTACCGTCTGTCCCTCTTTTCAGCAAAAGAAAAAAGCCGATTTCTCGGCTTTTTCTTACGAATTCGCTTTGGAATTCACCTCTAATAAATAGGTATATAGCTCTCTGTCAACCTGCTCATATTCCTTAAGAGCAGAGGACATTTCACCGTTTGTTCTACCGTCCCGCAGAGCAACGCAATTTGCAATAGTCAGCTTTCCCACTGCATTTATTGCCTTCAATATCAGCACATGCTCCTGCTCCTTCGTTTTCGCCTCGGCATCTCTCTTTCCAAAATACTTTTTGATAGCAAACACCGCCAAGCTGCTAATAACAGTTGACAAAGCACCTAAAATCAAGGTAATAGCTGTGTTCATTTTAATCCTTCCCTTCCTTCTTAAACAGCTTTTGCATTTGCTTCAAAATTTGGTTTGAGCCCGTGGCACTCAGACCGCTGAACAAGCCTACCACAAATGCCCCGGGTAAATTGCCGACGGGCAACAGCTCAGGAAATACAAAAAACAAGCCAACGCAAATGCCGCCGCCCAAAAAGGCAGACACAATAGGCAAAAGCCTCTTTACCGTTTCCTTGCCTCCGCTGATAATTTTAATAGCCTCCGCAACAAGATAACAAACAGCCGTGGCAATTGCCACCCCGCTTATACATACCATATCCATCTTAACGCCTCCTTTCTTTTGGTAACGCCCTCGACTCAATCTAAGGCTCGTAGCCTCATACTATCACAAAACCCCGACACAACCTGTCAGCATTCAAAAAAGAAAGCCTGCAATTTGCAGGCTTTCTTTTTTGAATTGTTCGGCTATTTTATTTTCTCAGCAATTTTTTTAATAAGCCTATCCAAGTGCTTACGGGCGCCCTCCTCGGAAAAGCCGTACTCCATACCGATTTTCCAATAAGGCATGCCGTTCAAATAGCAGTCCAGCACCATTGCCTTGTCCCTTAAGCCAAGTGAGGAAACCGCGGACATATACTTCTCCTCCAGCTCCTCTGCCCTTTCAATGCTTTCCTTAATTTTAAGCGCCTCCACTATTTTCCTTTCATTTTCCAAAAGCGCCTCGGTTTTTTCATCCTTAGGCATAGCCTCTAACACATTTATCCTAACAAAATACCGACCCTGTGTCTCAATTAACCGCTTTAGCGCGTGGGAGCTTTGCTTCAAAGCCCTCAAATCCCTCTTAACAATATTAATCTTACTTTCCATATTTAACTCCTACAAAAACGCAAGCTAAGCCACCCTTGGTTGCGATACGGGGCGTTGCACCGCAAAGCAAAAGAAGCTCATCCTTATCGTAGCTATTAAGCAAGCACTCCTTGTGGAAATAAGAGTTGCCTATCTTATAGTAGCCATCTCCGTCACAAATTCCGTTACCGCAGCAGCCGCAGGTGTAAATCCCCTTTTCAAAATGGTTGGGGCAGGCAGGCGGGCAAATAAACTGATTACATATACTGCACACTAAAATTCCTTTCCTCCTTATTGACTTTTTCCTGTAATGTGTGTATAATAATAGTTAAGAAACATAAACTTCAACGGGGAGAATTATTTAAGATTTCTTAAGCAATTCTATTTTACATCAAAATTTTCCCAAAGTCAATATAAAAATTAATCGAGGTGTACCAAAAAATGGATATGTACCAAAATTTTGCCAACCTTTTAGAAAAAAAGGGGCTCACCCCATACAAGGTGTCCAAGGCTACAGGAATTTCCTGCGCCACCCTAACCGCTTGGAAAAACGGTAGCTATACCCCCAAGCTTGACAAGCTTTCCCTAATTGCAGACTTTTTGGGCGTTAGCATCAAGGACTTAACCACAGGCATCACAAATGGCGACCGCCTTCCAATCTTAGGCGAAATCGCCTGCGGCTCTCCCATATTTGCCGAGGAAAATATTGACGGCTACGCAAATCCCTGCTACGGCATAAAGGCGGACTTTTGCCTTTTCGCCAAGGGAGACAGTATGGTTGGCGCCAGAATATACGACGGGGACTTGGTTTTCGTTAAAAAGCAGCCCCGTGTTGAAAACGGCGAAATCGCCGCAGTTCTTGTGGAGGACAGCGCAACCCTTAAGCGGGTTTACCTCTACCCCGAGGAGGGGAAGCTGATTTTGTCCCCCGAAAACCCAAAATACAAGCCCCTTGTTTTCATCGGCAAGGAGCTTGAAGCAGTTCAAATTTTAGGCAAGGCGGTTGCCTTCCAAAGCGAGGCGAGATAATGTACAAAATGGTTTTATACAAGGGCAGACCCAAAACAAACGAGGGTCGCGAGGAACGGGAAATCCGCGTTTACGATTACTTAGACAGCCTAAATATTGAATACTACCGCGTGGATCACGACAGTGTTTTCAGCGACAACGAGTGCGAAGCGGTGGAAAGAGTCCTCGACAATGTAATTTGCAAAAACATTTTCCTCTGCAACCGCCAAAAAACAAGCTTTTATATGCTCGTTATGCCCGCCCACAAAAGGTTTAGAACAAGCGAGGTTTCCCACCTGCTCAACTCCTCCCGCCTTTCCTTCGGCACCCCCGAGGATATGCTGAACCTCCTTGATGTCACCCCCGGCTCCGTGTCGATTATGGCGCTGATGAACGACCGTGACAACCGCGTTCAGTTAGTCATTGATGACGAGCTTCTTAACCATAGTGACTTTGGCTGTCACCCCTGCAAAAACACATCCAGCCTCCGCCTAAAGCGTACCGATGTTTTCGACAAATTCCTCAAAAGCGTCAACCACCAACCAATATTTCTAACCCTAAAGGGCGAATAACTGCATCTATCAAAAGGGGCTGACACATTAAGAAAGCCCTAAAAAGTAAAAAAACAACCACTCTTTACCGAAAAGGTATTGAGTGGTTGTTTGCTTTGATGTATAATTAAATTGCGACAAATAACTAACAAAAAAGCGAGGTAATTATACAC
>JAFTMJ010000083.1 GCA_017452475.1 Clostridia bacterium
CTTTAGCAGCTTCGTGTAGCAATTCTTTACTATACTTCTTGTATTTCTTACCATTTTTAGACATAAAAACAACCCCCTTAGTGTAGTCTTGAAAAACTTTTTGTTTTTTCAAGTGTCTACTCTAAGGGGATTATATCATTTCGCAATAGCTCTATTTTTTATAAAGATTGGATCAACCTATTAATTGTTTTTTCAACATCTTGATATCCAATATTCAAAACACATTCGTCGGTGTTTTTGATAGATGAAAGATATGCTACATAAACCTTTTCATACTTATCGCAAGCAAGCTTTTTTACACGAGCTTCACAATCATCTGATATAGCAACGGCAGATTTAAGCAAGGATTTTGCAAACTCAATATGTGTAAGCTTGCCGTCAACCTCAATATCAACACCGTTTGCGGTTTGGATAAGAGTAATTTTCTTGCTACCGTTAAACACAATGGGCTTAATAAACACCTTGTCTGTAACAGAAACATAATACTCTGAATCTTCAATCTTATATCCACTCTTGTTTAGGTAGTACATAATTTGCACAAGGGCAAAGTTATGATACAGAACTCTAAAGTCGGTAACAGACTCGGAAATTTTCTTGTGTGACCTTATATTTTCACAGAAGAATTTGTAGCAAAAGTTGTAACGCTTATCGGACTTAATTGTATCGGTAACGAAAACATTACTCAAATCGACCGAGCGCCTACTGTTATCCTCAAACACCTTTTCATTGGAAAGGCGGGTGAGCTTTCTTATATAGCTCTTAACCGTTTCAGAAAATTCAGCAAATTCAGCCTCTGAAGCTTCACTGTGCTTTGTACTTTCAAGCGAGGAAAGCACCGATTTCAAGCGCAAAATTGTAACATTAATAAGCTGATATATAAAAGCATTCTCATAGTTTACGAAAACATCTTCCTTAACGAACGAATACGCAAGCTTAGGCATATGCTTACCCTTTTCGATAGTCCATAGCGTTGGATCATCTAAGGTTAGCTTGATTGCCTCCTTGTCAATGCTTTTAGCATTGGAAACAGGAACAACCTCATAGCTACCCCCAACAACCTTATATGGATTTGCTACTATTTTTTTAATAGCTGATATGCACTTGCCAACCTCCTTGACGAAGTCGGCATTGGGAATATCCGTAGGGCTGAGCTTAATATTGCCGCTATCAATGTTTTCAAAAACAGATACAACCGTTGGCTTATTTGAATAAGCTTCTCTTAAGCCACGATTGAATTCATAGAGAAATTTTCTCTTAATATCTGTCATGAAAGCCTCCTATTAATAGAGTTTTTTCTTAATAAGAGCAATTTGCTTAACAGATTCAGCAAAATTATCTTTACCGAAATTGTTATCTATCATAGCTACAAGCTTATCAAGGTTTTCAGCCATATTTTCATCAAAGCTGTTGCCAAGCTTTCTGATAAACTTATTAGCGAACATAATGTCAAGCGCCTTATACTTGTTACCGCCACAAGCTGTAAATACAGATGTAAAGGTATCAAGCTGAGCAAATATACGGTCGCCAACCTGAACATCAAATGTATCGTTGATGAAGCTATAAAGCTCCTCAAACTTAACCTTTTCGTCATCGGTGAGGATACCGTCAGCATTTGCCTTAGCATCGTTAACGAGCTTATCAAACTGGTTGTAGGAAACCTTAATAGGTTCAGTAACAGCTTCAGTTTCAATCGGCATATGCTTTTCTTCAAAGTTGATTACAATAGCACGGTCGTATACACGCTCTGTAATTGTGTATGTGGACTCATCCTTGTTAGCGGTACCAACAAAGTATGTGTTTTCAGCAACATGAAGCTTACCGTCCTCAAGCATCTTAGGCATTCTTCTGCCCTTGATAGGCTGCATAAGCTCAACATATCTCATATCAACAGGATACTCCATTGCAGAGATAAAGTCAGCAAAGTAGTACTCAACTCTTGAAAGGTTAACCTCATCAAGAACTACTGTGCACATCCTGTCAGTCTTATAGTTGTTTTCATAAAGTGTCTTTAAGAAACGTGTTTCCTTATAGCTGCTTGTAAAGTCATTGTAATAGCCGAGAAGGTCTGCTCTGTCCTTCCAAGTGGACTGAACAGCAACAAACTCAGAATCACCGCCCAAGAACTCCATAAAGCGCCTTGGAAGTGTGGACTTACCTGTACCGCTAAGACCTTCAAGAAGAACGATCTTAGAGGTTGCCAAGCCTGCAATGTAGGAACGGATAACATCAATATCAAAGTAAATCTTATGTACAGTTGCAATGTAAGCCTGGAACTTTTCAGAAATTACATCAAGAGCAGGAGCCTCAGGGTAAACCTGGTTTGCATCATACTCCTCAAGCTTCTTATCAGACTCCTCAAGAGTTGGGAAAACAGGAACCTTTGCATTTTCAACCTCTTCAACCTTAGAAGAGATTTGTGTTTTAACAACATCGTGAGCACCGGAGTAAAGCTTAATAATAGCAAAGATTAAGCTTGTGATTGCCAAAATTGCAATAATTAATGTAATCGCAATAGCAAGAAGAGCCAAAAGTGTGTTATTAAGCTCTGTTTCAAGCTCAATATCAGGGTCGCCAACAATAACGCCAAAGAAAATTACTGCAACCAAAACGATAATGATAACAGCCATTACAAGGTCAACAAGGAACTTCTTAACCTTGCTATTGTTTATAACCTTCTTATAAGCTGACTTGAAAATTAATGGCAAAGCCAAGAATAAAACAACGCCAGCTAAAATCAAGCCGTAAGCAATAAACAGCAATTCCCAAGTAGGAGTGGTAATGTTAGTAAGCTCGATACCAACAGCACCAAGTACAGCCTTGAAGATGTTAGCAATAAAGCCGTCATTTCCGATGTTTCCAACAGGATCAACAAAGGTCATTGCCACAAAAGTAAGTGCTAAATAAGCAAGGGCAAACATGAACTTTGTCAATTGCGTTTTAACGGTTGTTTGACCATTATAAACTTTTTTGTTCATTTTAGATACCTCTCAAAAAAATATTTTTTTATATTGTATCACATTTTTTGCTTTTTTTCAATAGTTATTATAAAATATATATGCGTACCGTATCTATTTTTCTTCTCTTGGTGTGGCAGATGACCGTGGTTTAGTCTTGCTTAATGCAAAAAGGATGTAAGCACCACTGTGCTTACATCCTTTTTGGTCTGAGTAGCGGGATTTGAACCCACGTGTGCCCTCCACCGTCGCATAGTCGATTGCCTGCGCCTCGGTACTCTTGGCTTGCCACTCTCCTTGCTTTGGGCGGTTTCATTCGCTAAAATCAATACTCAATTGATTTTAGCTTCTCTACCCTACCACCCCGCTTGGTGTGGCAGATTACCGTGGTTTTGTCTTGCTTAATGCAAAAAGGATGTAAGCACCACTGTGCTTACATCCTTTTTGGTCTGAGTAGCGGGATTTGAACCCACGGCCTCTACCACCCCAAACAAGCCTGAAAACAGCCGTAAGAAGCATAAAGCCCTCTTGCCAGTCTGTTACGTGACAGGAAAACATATCCGAGGGTCCCAATGAATTCAATTCCCGACCCTTAAGAATTTATTGGGCAGGATATCAGCGCCGAAGGTGCTGCTTCCCAGTGGCAATAGGGCGTGCACGCTATCCCCGCTTAAGAAAAGGTTCCCGGCACAGTTTCTGTGCCCTTTTCTCTATTCAATGTTTTTTGATGAAAGGTACCTTCTGTGAAAAAATCTTTTATCTCCTCTTGATAATCCTTTTTCAATATAAGAAAAAATATAATTTCTTATATTTTCAATACTTTTTTCTTTAACAAAGACTTCCGTATCTCCGAATTTCCAATCTCTTACTATCCAAATTTCACTTTCTATGTCAGATTCTTTAATTTTGTTTTTTCTGATTTTCTTTTTTACTTCTTCTTCACTAAAAGATTTTTCAAAGCCTTTAATTTTATATGTAAAATTAGGCATTAGATCTAATTTACCATTTGTTATTCCATGTAAAATAAGTATGTTGTATTTTTGTCGATACTCAGGTACAAAAACATACATTAAATTATCTCTGTACTGTTTGTTACTTAACCAATTTTTAATTTTTTTGATAATAGAATTTTTATCATAATTTTCGTCTAAGTTATAAACTAATTTAGTATAATACTTTAATTCTTTAGATTCTTTAATGTATTGCTTAATGTGTTCAATGGATCTGATTTCGCATTCTTTTTCTCTTGTCATTTTAGTGCACCTTTCAAAATCTATTTAGTTTTTCTGGTACATCTATTATGCCAGCTAAATAGTCTATTGAAACATTGTAATATTTTGCTAAAATTATGTATTTATCTATTCCCATCATATGTTTTCCAAGTTCATATTTGCTATAGTCTGATTGGGATATGTTTAAAATTTTAGCTATTGTTTCTTGATTTAGATCCCTGTCTTCTCTTAAATCTCTAATTCTTTGGTAAAAATTCATAATTTCCTCTTGATTTTTTTGTTTATTTATACAAATTTTATCATAGTGGATAAATTCACTATTGACTTTAGTGGATAATTCCACTATAATTATTTTGTAATAGTGGATATTTACACTATTAAATTTCTTATTAAACGAGGTGATGAAATTGCAATTAGACTTACGTATCCGAGGGACAAAAGAGGATGTAGACAAATATGTAAATGCAATGTCTGCAGCAATCCCTAACAATGTCATAACCGTATCAAAACCGTATCCACAAACTCGGTATGACAAAAATTCAAAAGAAGTGGCAGTATATGTAAAGCTGTCAAATTAGGAGGAAAGAAAATGAGTGAATTTTTCAGCACATTCGGTGGCATGTCATTTGTAGGCTTTATGGTCTTGATCTTTTTCTTTGGAAAAGAACTTTTAAAGCTCAAGAAGGAAAATAAGCAGCTTCACCAGGACTTAGAAGCTATCATGCAAGTAGTGCCAACATTAAGCTCAGAGCAGCTTGAAACCCTTAAACAAATCGAATTAGACAAGGAGGAAAAAACAGAATGTCAAAAATTATAGGAGCAAGGATCAGAGAGAATTTTAAATACCAAAGGGAGGACGGAACGGAAGGAACTCTTAACTCAGTAGACTTCCGCTGCATCACTCCTGCAATTGGTGATGACAACGTCGGCAATGATGTATGTCGATACACTGCACAAATCCCCGACCTCAAGTACATATTCAAGGACTATGATGAGGCAATGCCTTTACGTGATTTCGTTGAAAGTATCATAGGCAAGGAGTGCATCCTGGAGACAAAGTCCCAGCAATCAAAATTTGGCGTAGTTGACAAGCTTGTACAAGTACATTTTCTAAAGTAAGGAGGTGACAAAATGGGAGAGATCATATCTGATATCATGAGTGCGTTTACTGAGACTATATCCGGATATACGTCCGGCTTTTCTCAGGCATTCACTAACTTGATTTACACTTCCGGCGCAGATGGTGAAAGAGTACTTTCGGATTTCGCAAAGTTCGGTTTTGTATTTCTCGGTTTTGGTGCAGCTATCGGTGTCATCGGTTTGATAGTTGGCATTATTCGTCGTTAATAATAAAAAGTGCATGTTTTTCTATCCGCATGCACTTTTTTTAGGAGGTATACATGAAATTTAAAAAAACATTACTAATATTGACCATAGTTTGCATTGTTATTTGTACTCTGACGGTAAGCGTGTCGGCAGCTGACATTTCTACCAAGCCTTCTTATTCATCCAAAGTTCCGGGCACAATGAAACTACAAACTTTAAACAGTTATATTTATTGTGAATTATATTCTGATGACAGCGGTATTGAATTTTATATATTTTACCTTGATGTTTACACTCTTCTTAATAGTACAAATATTAAAAACTATTCATCAAGCTCAGGGGTGAATGCTTGTCAATATCTTGGCTTATATTCCGGCTCAATCGGTAACTTATATACAACTTTAATTAATTCAACAAATCAATATAGCAATATAGCTGCTTTATACGCAAGCATTAATTCGATAGGCAATTTAATTTCTTCGTATAAAACATCTGAGGAAGCCGCATATAACGACGGTATAAATTCAACAGTTACATATATGAGAGATTGGTTTAGTACCAAATATCCGGATATTGAGTATTCTACCTCAAGCGGCGATGCAGCAAGTGCGTTTGTCTCCGAATACTATAACAACATTGAGGTTGGTCTTGTGCAGCATGTAGAGGAGCTTGGCAAGGCTGCGGGTTATGCAGAAGGAGAAGCTGCAGGCTATGCAGAAGGAGAAGCTGCAGGTTACGCTGATGGAGAAGCTGCGGGCTACGCTGAAGGTGTGGAATTTGGACGTGTGTCCGGCTATGATGTTGGCAAAGCTGATGGCTATGCGGAAGGAAATGCTGCAGGTTATGCTGAAGGAGAAGTTGCAGGTTATGCTGAAGGAAAAAAAGATGGATATAATGATGGCTATGCTGCAGGCGAAACAGCAGGACTTGACACAAATGAAGTAGCAAAGAACGGAATACTTTCCATCATATCTGCTCCATTTTACTTTATGTCAAATGTATTTAACTTCGACATTATGGGTATCAACGTATATTCCATTATATCCTTGTTCATCACTCTGGCAGTTGTTGCCTTCTTCTTTAAGAAGCTGAAGGGATAGGTGATTAAATGATAAATTTTGTTAATACAATTCTCTCTTACCTCTTCGGCGCCGATATCTGTCTTCTCACATTTGGAGAGATAACTACTCATTTGGCTACTGCGAGCTCGTGGATTGTTATCCTTGACCCAACATTCCTTATCAGCTTCGTTGTGTATTTCTTTAGCTTTTTCGCTACATGGCAGCTGTTCTGCGTATTCCCATTCCGTGTATTTAAACGCATGATAAAATTCCCATCAGGTAAACCGCAATGAAAAAAGCAATATTAATAGTAGTTATCGTATTTATTGTTGTTGCCACACTGTTTGTAGTCCTGAACTATGATGATTATATAATTAAGAGCTTTGGGACTTCGATGATCCCTGTAGAACTTGTTGGCACCTGGAATGATAGCCTGCAGCTTTACGTATCTCCTTCAGGTGATACAGCATATGCAAAGTGTACACACACTTCAAATGAGGACTGCCAGGATTACCCCCCAAAGTACAGCAATGCGTACCATCGTTATGACCCATACGGTCCTAACGGCGAATTTGTTTTAGATGTTAACCGGGAATTCTTTTACTTTTACGAACAAGATGGCTGTATATATTTAGACTCAGTTCGGATGTATGACCGCTTGTACATGATGTCAACACGTTGGCAGCTTCATGACATGTTTGGTGCACCTGAATTCCCCTCAGTGCCTGAATTTAGCGATTATGTTGGCGGCAACGAGGATATCTTAACGGAAATAGTAGATTTTTTCCGTTGGCTCGGTGATTGCTTTATGTTCTTTTTCGACGCTATCGCATTTATTTTCGAAACTATTGCGTACTATTTTGAATTCATTACTATCTTTTTTGAGGAGCTGCTGCTATGATATTTTGGATCGCATTAACCGTTATTATACTTTTCTTTATATTCGTAAAACCGTACATAATCCATTATGATACAGTTATCCTTTTCACAGGCGGTCTTGGCTCGGGTAAATCCTTAGTAAGCTCAAGTATAGCTCTTAAGCTGCTTAAGAAAAATCGCTTTAAGGTTTGGTGGTATAACATTAAGCCCTGGCATCGTAAAAAAAAGCCAAAGCCCTTACTTTACAGTTCAATTCCTTTTCGTATCTCAAGGAAGGAGTGGGCGACGCAGCTCACGGCCTCACACATGCTGATGACAGCACAAATATCCCCCATGTCAGTTGTGTTCGTGGATGAAATAAGCTTGTTCTTGGATCAAATGACCATCAAGTTCCCGGCTTCTGATAACGTGGAGGAGTTTGCAACACTTTTCCGTCACTATACCAAAGGCGGTTACCTGGTAATGAACACCCAGAACAGCAACAAGGTAAACTTTCACTTCAGATATTGTGTGAACGAAGCTCTGAACCTTATGCACTTTAAAAAGTGGCTACCGTTCTTGCCCCTGTTCTACACCGTACGTGTCAGAAACATATCCTTAGCTGATGACATCAAAACAATTGAGCATGATAACAAAGAGGATAACATGAGGCTGCTTTTTGGTTTTATGCCGTTGTTCAGACGTCATTATGACACCTACTGCTTCAGCGACAGATACCGCACGGTACCTGCCAGGCGTGAAAAAATATACAGCAAGCTTAAGACGTGCAAGCTGTTGAAATGCCCAAATACAAAGGTGACCCCCTGTACAACCTCCGTTGATCCGGAGGAAGCCAAAGCCTTGGAAGCTGTTTCATCAGCTAAGAACGGTGGCGGTAAAACATAGGTGGGTGGCGGGTTTTCCCGCCCCCACCAGTCGCACACGCACGTACGTGCGCGTGCGTACTTGAATAAGACCACAAAAAGTCATTTTTTATAGGTGGATAAAGTCATATGCAAAAAACAGTTTTAATTAATTCCAATAATGAGATTTATATTGGTAAACAAAAATACACAGTTGATAATTTTGACCTCGAATTCAGCGTTCTTTGCGGGGATAAGTATAACCTCAAGGTTAAGCGTTACCCTGGAGGAAAGTATAAAAAGACCTATTGCAACCTTAAGAGCTTTAAGGTACCATTCCCTCATGCTCCACTTTACAGGCAAGTTAACTATGCACAGTTTCTCCCGGAGAAGGAGCGTGAAAAATACCTCAAGGAAAAGGAGAAGGAAGCTTGTAGGCGTTCCATTGAAGCGGTTAAAGATATATCCCGGCTCAATCCGGATTTGCTTACATTCGTAACATTCACTATTGACCCAAAGACACTTGACAGCTCGTCACCGTCCGAGGTTTACACCAAGCTTAAGAACTTCTTAAGCAATTCAGTACAAAATAAGGGGCTTAAATATGTATTCACCTCTGAGTATCACAAGAAGGATGCAAAGATACACTTTCACGGATTAGTTAACGACAAGCTCACGCTTGTTGACAGTGGTACATTCAAGGTCAAGGGTTTTAAGAAGCCAATGCGCTTAGCAAAAATCATACGTAAAGGCTTAGAAGCTCAAATTGAGTGCAAAGTCTACAATGTCAAAGAGTGGAAGCTCGGCTTTAGTACAGCAATTAAGCTTGAGGATAACGACAAAGCGGTTAACTATGTTACAAAGTATCTTCTAAAAGAGCTTGAGGATATGGAAAAAAAGAGCTATTACCCGGAGCGCCCGTTTGAACGTCGTTATTTCTCAAGCAAAAATATTAAACGCTATCCAGATATAGAGCTGCACTCTGTACCCTATGAGGAATATAGGCAGCTCAACGTCAAGGAATATGAGAATAGATACACTGATTATAAATATAAATACATAGATAATTTTACGGTGAAAAAATGAAGACTGCAGATTATTTTACAGATTGGCAGCTTAGCAGGAAGCTTTACCTTAGGCAGTCAACCTATGAGGCTGAATATATATATTTTACCCGGCATATTGTACCTTACTTCGCTGCAGCTGCTCCGGAGCTTGAGAACATCACTCCGGCAATTGTCAATAATTATGTAAAGCTCAAGCTTAAGACACATTCGCATGCTACTGCTAAAAAGCACCTTCATCTAATTAAGCAATCACTCAATGAAGCTGTTCTTCTTGGGTATCTCAAATATAACCCTGCATCACCAATTCGCTTGCCCAGAGCGCAGAAAACAGTGTCCGCACGGTACGTCTTTCTTACAGCTCAAGAAGCTCAGCATGTTCTGGATGCTTTATCGGATACAGATATTTATCTCCCGGTAGCTTTAGCTTTATATTATGGATTGCGACGGTCAGAGGTTCTCGGTCTTAAGTGGAGTGCAATTGATTTCAAAAGAAACACTCTAACTGTGCAACACACAGTAGTTAAAAATTTGACTATATACGCTTCAGATAAAACAAAGACAGAAACGAGCTGCAGAACCTTTCAAATTCTCCCTGAGCTTCTCCCTTTTCTTTACAGTTTGAAATTCACAAGCTCGCTGATGAGCGACTATTTATTCTGCAGAGCTGATGGAACTGTCATGCGCCCGGACACACTTACACGCAGCTTTCAAAGAGAATTAAAAAAGCACAATCTCCCGGCAATGCGTTTCCACGACCTCAGGCACAGTACAGCAAGTATTCTGTTTGACCGTGGCTGGAGCTTGGAGGATGTCAAGAGCTGGCTCGGTCACTCAGATATAGAAACGACCTCAAATATTTACCTGCACTATGGTAGAACGCGCAAAATTTTGCTTGCAAAAGATATAGAGGGAATGTTCAAGCTTAAATCGAAAAACTAATAAAAGAGCCTGTAGAAGCTAAATCCACAGGCTTTTTTAAGTGTTTTGGTCTGAGTAGCGGGATTTGAACCCACGGCCTCTACCACCCCAAGGTAGCGCGCTACCATCTGCGCTATACCCAGATTTATTAACGTGTTGTATTATAACACAAAAATTTAATTAAGTCAATATTAAATTGCGGTTTTTTTGAATTCTTTTTAATTTTTTGGACATTATAATAAGGAAATCTTCTGATTTCAATTTTTCTTTGGAGGGCATTATGAATAAGAAGCCAAATCATTGTATTAAATGTACTGTTGTTTCCTGCGCTAACCACGCACAAAGCGAAAATTACTGTGTGCTTGATGAGGTTAAAATCGGCACACACGAGTGTAACCCAACCGTTTCTCAGTGTGTTGACTGTGAATCCTTTGTTTTAGGTAATAACAGCTGCAAGAATAACTGTAAGTAAGCAACAAGCAGGGCTTTTATTGCCCTGCTTTTGTTTTCTTTTTTTGCTTTAGCTTTGAAAATACAAACAGTATCGCTTCTTTGAGCTTATACTTGATAAAACCAATGGGAAAAGAAATCAACCACAAAACCAACCTGCCTATAGATAATCTAAATGCGGTAAACCCAAGCATTGCGCCAAGAATTATATACCAACGAATTATACCGTTATTTACACCGTACATAAATATTGCGCAAACAGGCGTAATTAATATAAAGTATAGTACATCCCAAATGGCTAACAGAATTTTTTCTTTCCTATTCCTTTTTTGAATTATGTGTTCGATATATATGTTTTTGTGCTTAAACTCGCCGCTAACACGATTGAAGCCAAGAAGCAGTCCAATTGCAGAATGCAAGCAGTAAATTAAACCTAAAAGTACCCCAAAAAGCAATGAATAGATTGTTACAACAAACTGACTGTAAATTGAATTCCACATTCTAAAATTACTTAAAGAATTCCTTTATTGATTTTTTCTTTTTTTCACCCTTTTTTGCGTAGTAAAACATCCCGTTAATCGAACCATTTAAAACTAGCTCACCGTTTTCAGAATTAAACTTCTCTATTTTTAAGTTTTCTCCCTCAATGGAAACACCCGAATCCCCCGCTTGAACAACTATTTCCGCATCATCAAAGCTTGAAACATCCGATACCCCCGTCATCTCCA
The DNA here is from genome assembly GCA_017452475.1 of Clostridia bacterium. Lineage (GTDB taxonomy): Bacteria > Bacillota > Clostridia > Oscillospirales > CAG-272 > RGIG2000. Next base: position 11,458 of record JAFTMJ010000083.1, read on the forward strand.
TTCTTTTCCTTGACTTAATCAGTACATCGTGCTTTATCTCTCCGTTTGAATCGCTCATACACAATACTCCTTATAGTTTCTTGTATATAATATGAAAAAATGCCCGAATATATTACTCGGGCAAAACCTCATATAATTCACCTGCATCGTTTTTCCTAACGACCTCACGCACATCAAGAACTTTGATTTTAAGACGCCTTTCACCGAAGGTTATTTCAACAATATCCCCCTCCTTCACATCATAGGATGCCTTAACTACCCTGCCGTTTACTGAAATGTGTGAAGCATCACAGGCATCGTTTGCAACTGTGCGGCGCTTTATAATTCTTGAAACCTTTAAAAACTTATCTATCCTCATATAAATCTACCTTGATAAAAAGTAACCTGCGTATTTTTCAATACGCAGGCCTTGAATAATTTACGCGTTAACCTTATCCTTAAGTGTTTTTCCTGCAGAGAACTTAATCTGCTTGGAAGCAGCGATTTGGATTGTCTCGCCTGTAGCTGGGTTACGACCTGCCTTAGCAGCTCTACCCTTAACTTCAAATGTACCAAAGCCGATGAGCTGAACCTTGTCGCCATCAACGAGAGACTTCTCGATTGCGCAAAGAACTGCGTTAACTGCAGCCTCAGCATCCTTCTTCTTCAAATTAGCTTCATTTGCTACGATTTCAATTAAATCTGTCTTGTTCATTGGTTTTTTCTCCTCTTAACTTTTTTACCGAACAACTATCGGCTTTCTGTGATTTAATTATATCACCCTTTTCCTTAGATTTCAAGGGCTTTGATAAATTTTTTACAAAAAAATTCAAAAATCTGTTCATTTTTTAGGTATTTTACCCATTTTTTGATATCAACTTAAACTTTTCAAGTAAAAATACAAGCTTTTCTCCCTTGGGGAGCATTAAAATTTCATTTTTGACAACGGTTTTTGTTTTCAAAATCATCATTAAATAACCCAAAACCGCAAGAATAATACATACAATTGTTGCAAGCTTACCCGGGATAATCATAGCAAGACCAAGGTATATAAGCGCACTTATTCCTATCGAAATCACACCGCATATAACGGGCATGCCGAAAACCTTTTTGATTTCAGGCAGCTCACCAACATATTTTACCGTGAAGAAAATATTTAACGAGGAGGCAAAAAGATAGCAAATTACTGTGGCAATAGGTGCGCCGTAAATTCCAAAAGCACCAATTAAGAAATAATTGGCAATCAGCTTAGCGCCTGCGCCCACAAGCATTGATATAATTGGCAGCTTTTGCTTGCCTGCTGTATTTAAAAATGCGTTTGTTGCAGATATTAAGCCTAAGAATACAACAGAAATTGCGGCAACAGACAGCCAAGGTGCCGCCCTTTCAACAGAATCCGCCTTAAACATCAGCAGATCCAAAATCGGATATGAGAATATGCCAAGTCCCAACGCACATGGAATTGCAATTAAGTTTATTACCCTTAGGCTAAAGGAACGCATTTTCGCACTTGCTTCATAATTTTTTGCCTCATTTGATGCGGAAATTAATGGCACAAGCGCATTTGCAATCGGATAAAACAAAACGGTAGGCAAATTGCACATTGAAATTACAAGGGAGGTATAGTCACCGTAGCACACCTTAACTAAATTTTCCTCCATACCGTATGCAAGGAGTCTTCCCTGCACCATAAAGGTATCAATTATTACAGTTAAGGAAAGCACAGCGGAGCTAATAGTTACAGGAATTGCTATTTTTAAAAGCTCCTTTAAAAGCTCTTTTCCGCTTTTACAGGAATCATCCTGTAAAACACAATATCCGTTTTTGCTTTGAAGCTCCTGCAAGTACGCTTCGTTAATAAATTTGTCCTTAAAAAAGAGCTTGCGCACATATAAAAACACCATGCCGAGAAAAACGCCAACGGTTACGCCCAATATGGTAAAGGCGGCAACTATGTGGTCCTCATACCCCTGCGCCCTTGCCCAAAATGCAAATCCAACGCCCACAAGCACCTTGCAGCAAGCCTCTATAAACTGAGAAATCGCAGTTGGGTGCATCATTTGATAGCCCTGAAAAAAGCCCCTTAGGCAGCTACTGATGCATACAAACAAAATAGTCGGCGCTATGGCAATAATACAAAGTGTTGTTTCAGACGCGGAAATGGCACACGCAATATTAGATGAAAGCAATAGCATTAATGCGGCAAAAATACCGCCAATTATTAAAAACAAAACTATTGCCACATTATATATTTTTTTTGCCTCTTTAAACCTTCCCCTTGCTCTGCTCCTTGACACCATAATGGAAAGGGCAACGGGCAAGCCTGAGGTGGAAATTATATAAAGGAAGGCATATATCTCATATGCTGAGCTATAATAACCCGCACCGATGCTACCAACAACACGGTTTAAGGCTATCTTGGAAATAAGTCCCACAGCCTTAACCATTATGTTGGCAACAGTTAGTATAACAACGCCGGAGAAAAACATATTTACCGCTGACTTTTTTGCGGTGTTATTACTACTTTCCTTCAAAATCAGTCCTCTTTATTTCTTACCTAAAAATTCAGTGTACAGGGAATTTTTAGGTATATAGTCATAGTTAATTTGGTCTAAGCCCTCAAACTTTGCCATAAGCACTTTTGCTTGCTCATAATACTTACTGCTTGGCAAAACCTCGCTTAACACCTCAAGGATATACGGTTTGATTAAAAACAGCTCATATCCCATAAAGGAGTCAATTTGCACACGGCATATGTTTTTGTTGGGGAAAATGTTCTTGTCCTCATTTTCCCTAACCGTTTCCCACAGGTAAAATGTAAAGTCCGCATTTGCGCCGCGGAATTTTCTATCACGTACAAGACGCCTAATCAGCCTAATTTCGTCCCTTAAAAAGACTGTTCCGTTTAAGCAAACATCCTCGTTTACATTAATGAAAACGCCAACAAATTGATGGTCAAACAAGGATGTAACCTCGGGATAAACCGCTTGTATACCCTCAAAGAGCAAAACCTCATCCTCTGTGATATAATGGGCGTTATACCCCACCCTTGACTGAGAAACGAAATCAAAAATCGGAACCCTAATATTGTTCCCTGCCTTAGCATTTTCAATGCAGGTGCGAAGCAGGTCCAAATCAAGGACATCGACTGAATCATAGTCGATTTTTTCATTATCCTTTACCATTCTTGCATCGGTTCTTTCGTAAAAGAAGTCATCAATGGAAATTACAGTAACCTCTTTGCCGATTTCGTGGTAATCCTTAATTATTTTGTTAGCGGTTGTAGTTTTGCCTGAGCAGGTGGGACCCGAGAGCAAAATGCACAAAGAACCGCTATTTACAATTGTATTTGTCGCATCTTGAAGTCTGTTTTCAAAATCGACCTCGCATTTATTAACAAAATCTATCTTTTCTTGCTCGTTTTTAAAGCTAATATTAATAGTTTTCACTTAAGTCCCTCCCTTCATAAATCTAATAATTTCTTCAAAATTACTTTGGTTGTCCTGCAAATATTCATATGGATATTTTGGACGGAATATTCTTAATATTTCTTTTTTTCCGCCGATATTTTTAACAAGCTTGGTTGTTGAGCCTGCGCCCACGCCGAAAACAGTATGCCCATCTCCCATCATAAGAACATTGTAATCACAAAATGTGCCAACCTTTGCGTAACCAACGTTTTCAAGGTCGGATACTGTGTTCTTTTGTCGGTACATATAGTAGGGGACGTAACCGCATTTTGTCAGCTTTTCATAAGCATAATCAACGCTTTGGACAGCATAGTCTCCGTTTTTGTGGTAAATATCCTTATCATTTTGTAAAATCTGTGCAGACTTTTTAACGGAAAAGGAATGTACAGTTATATTCTCGGGATTAAGCTCCACAATTTTGTCAACCGTACGCACAAAGCTATCAAAAGTATCCTTTTCAAGCCCTGCTATTAAGTCAGTGTTTACAACACTAAAATCACTTTTCTTAACAAGCTCAAATGCGTTATAAAAATCCTGCTCTGTATGGCGCCTACCTATGCTTTCAAGCACAGTATCATTTAGAGTTTGCGGATTTACACTTATGCGTGTTACGCCATATTTTTTTAAAATGCTTAGCTTTTCTTTGTTTATTGTGTCGGGTCTGCCGCCCTCAACCGTGAATTCATTAAGACGCCTTCCGTCTAAGCATACGGAAACAGTTGACAATATTACCTCAAGCTGCTCACAGTCAAGAGTAGTTGGAGTGCCGCCGCCAACATAAACGGTAGAAACAGTTAAGCCAAGCTCATTTATAGCTTCAAATGTGTTTAAAATGTCCTGCTTTAGCCTTTCTACGTAATCGGGAATTAGCTTAAACAGATTTTTTGTTGCATAGGAAATAAAGGAGCAATAGGTGCATCTTGTTGGGCAAAAAGGAATTGAAATGTAAATGCTACAGGTGTCATTTCCATATTTTTTAGTTATTTGGTTTTCGTTTTTGGCAACCTCTAAAGCAAGACGCGCCTTTGAAGCGGACAACAAATAATCCTTTTCCAAGCACCTTTGGGCTTCACCTTCACTGCATTGCTCCATAAGCTCAGACGCAACAACGGAGGGACGAATGCCTGTTAGCAAGCCCCACGGTGGATTGTATCCCGTTAACTTAGAGCAAGCCTCCAACACAGCTGTGCCAACAACGGTTTTTCTTAACCTGTCAAACTTTTCCTTGCCTTCTAAAGACCGTGTAAAGCTTCCTTCGCTTTCCATTCCGTCATAGGTTAGCTTAGAGTAACAGAAAAGGCTTTGCGCTCCCTCTTCTAACTTAACATACAGGATGCCACGGGGGTTTTGCTCATCCTTTGGGAATTTCTCCCCACGGAAGAACATCATGCAAAGAGATTGCACATATAGGCTATTTATATTTCCGTCAAGAATTAATCTCATTGCGTTCCCCTTTCGTTAGTCCATTTGAACACGCCTAAAGAAGCGATATGAGGTACCTTTCGGCACATAATGCCTCAAAATTTTTTTATTACCTGGTACCCATCACTCTTGTTACTCTAATTACATCCTTTATGCCTCTGATACGGGTCAAAATTGCGTTAAAATGACCGATATCACGGCAGGATATTGTCATACTTATCATTGTAGTATCCTCAATATTTTTAGTACTGATGGAAACAATATCAACCTTCATTTCTGAAAGAGCCACTGAAATTTCAGCTAAAATTGACATCCTGTTAGTTACCAAAATTTGAATTGAGGAATCATATGCTGATTTATATGAGCCGCTTGTAGGTGTATCCCACTCAGCTTTAACAAAGCGGGCGGCGTTTTCCTCCTGCGCATATGCGTTCTTCACATTTGGACAATCTGCCTTGTGAATTGAAATGCCATAGCCCTTTGTAATAAAGCCAATGATATGCTCACCCGGCAAGGGATTGCAGCACTTTGCGAATTTAACCGCACAGCCCTCCTCGCCATCAACAATAACACCGCCTGTGGACTTCCTTTTTCTTTTAGAGGCAGGCTGCTCCACAAATGTAAACGGAACCTCCTTAACCTCTTTGTCCTTGAACAACTTTTCAATTTCATCCTTGATTTTCGTGCCAATCTTTGACATGGTCAAGCCGCCATAGCCAAGGGTATTATAGAAATCGTCAAGCTCAAGGATATTAAATCGTTTTGCAACTGTTGATATAATTGTGACCTTTTCTTCCTCTGAGCAGCTACGCTTTATTCTTGCAAACTCCTTGTCAATCATAGATTTACCGACAACGATATTCTCTGCGCGCTTTTCCTTTTTAAACCATTGCCTAATCTTATTTCGCGCTTCGCCTGTCTTTACAATATTAAGCCAATCGCGGCTTGGTCCCTTTGACACATTGGAGGTGATAATCTCAACAATATCACCGTTTTTCGGTTCGGAATCAATTGGCGCTATTCTGCCGTTGATTTTTGCGCCAACCATTTTATTTCCAACGCCTGTGTGAATTGTATATGCAAAGTCAATAAGGGTTGCGCCCTTCGGCAAGGTGATAACATCTCCCTTTGGAGTAAACACAAAGGTTTCATCGTGGAATATGTCAATTTTAAATGCGTGCATAAAGTCATCAGCATCAATCGCCTCGTTTTCTATGTCGATAAGCTTGGAAATCCAATCAAGCTTATTGTCAATATCACTGCTTGCCTTCTCTCCGCTTTTATATTTCCAGTGCGCTGCAATACCGTATTCAGCGATTTGGTGCATCTTTCTTGTCCTTATCTGCACCTCAAACGGAATACCGTCCTTACCGATAACTGTAGTGTGAAGGGACTGATACATATTAGGCTTTGGTGTGGAAATATAGTCCTTAAATCTACCCGGAACAGACTTAAACATTTCGTGAATTAAGCCCAAAACAGTGTAGCACTCAAGCTCTGTATCAACAATTATTCTAAGAGCATAGAAGTCGTAAATTTCATCGAAGCTCTTATTTTGGTTGTACATCTTGCGGTATACGCTGTAAACGGTTTTTACTCTTCCACCCAAGGTATAGTTAATCCCTGTGCTGTCAAGCATTTCGGAAACCTGATTTTTTACATTTTCGATAAAGTTTACATTTTTACCGTATTTTTCATCGATGTGGCTTTTGACCTCATCATAACCAAACGGGTCTAAGTACTGCAAAGCATATGACTCCAGCTCCTGCTTGAGCTTTTGCATACCGAGACGGTGTGCAAGGGGAGCGTAAATATGCATTGTTTCAAGGGCGGTTGCCCTTCTCTTTGCATCCTTTTTAACATAAAGGGTACGCATATTATGAACCCTGTCACAAAGCTTCAAGAAAATTACTCTTATGTCTTTAGACATGGCAAGAAGCATTTTTCTAATGCTCTCGATCTGCGCCTCTTCCTTATCCTCAATGTTAATCGACTTTATTTTGGTTACACCATCAACAAGTAAAGCAACATCGGAACCGAAAAGCCTTGTAATTTCAGTTAAATCCGTTTTGTCGGGGCAATCCTCCACCGTGTCGTGTAAAAAAGCCGCGCAAATAGAATCCGTATCCAATCCAAGGCCCGCAACTATTTCCGCCACATTGACAGGGTGCATAATATAAGGCTCACCGCTTAGGCGCATTTGCCCCTCATGCATTTCCTTTGCGTACTCAAAGGCAAGCTTTATTTTATCTATGTCGTAATTTCTGCCTGTTTTGGCGATGATATCTAATAAAGGCTGTATCGCTTGATATCTTTCTTCCATGGTCTCACCTACTTTTTAGGATACATTGATTTTAGCTTTTTTAATATACTTGATTTGTCAAGGCTTGTTTTGTTTTTGGTAAACGCTATGTGATATGCAAAGGTTAGCTCGTCAAGCTCCTCAATTGTAACAATGTTAAGCTCGCGGAAAACCTTAATTATGTATTTTAGCTTTACATAATTTATTGCGCTGCTACGGCTTTGCTTTACTATTTCTGTTAGTAGCCTTGAATATCTGTAAGATTCCTTACCCATTCTTGCAGAGTTTAGCAAATGGTTGTAAACAAGGGCAAAGTCCTCGCGGGTGGGGACAATATAATTGTGACCCAAGTCGGCTTCCCCATTTTTAACACTCTTATAAAGCTCTTCATTTACCCTTTCGAAATGGGTGTTTCTCTCACTTGGCCTTATATCCTTTAGGCAAATCTGCGCATTTGCAACACCGTTAAACTCATTTACATCAAGATTAAACGCAAAATCCACCTCATCGCCAACAGATAGTGCAAACTCCTTTGGGGTTGTTGAAAACAGCATTGCGGTAAAGGTATAGCCGTCCTTAGATATGCTAAGCTTTAGGTGCCTGTTCATACCAACAGGGGTAATGTCAGAAACAATGGCATTACGCATTGCGAAAACGGGAGTGGGGTTAGACACACCGTATGGCTCCAAAATGCAAAGCTCCTCAGCAAAATTAAGACTGATGTCACTTGGCTCAAGCTCGCATTCAATATCCAAGGTGTTTTCCGGCTCAGAGCCGTCAAAGCAGCTTTTTGCATACTCATTCATACGGCGCTTAAATTTCTCAAGGTTCTTCCTCTTTATGCTAAGTCCTGCCGCAAGCTCGTGACCGCCAAATTTTTCGAGCAGGTCAGCGCAGCTATTAAGGGCATTTACAAGGTTCATACCGCTAATGCTTCTGCCGGAGCCCTTACCGATTGCTTCTCCATCATTTTCGTCATCATTACCCTCAAAGGAAATAAGGATGGAGGGAACACCGTACCTTTCGGTTACCTTGGACGCAACTATACCGATTACACCGTGGTGCCAACCGTTATCGTGCAAAACTATGGCGCTATTTTCTGCCAAACCGTTTTTCTCCACATATTCATATGCCTCATCTGCAATTCTATTCTCCGTTGCCTGCCGTTCCCTGTTTATTTCACAGAGCTGCAAGGAATAGTCATTTGCAACGGCAGCATCCTTAGCCAAAAACATATTAACTGCAATGGAGGCAGAGCTGATTCTGCCGGCAGCATTAATTCTCGGTGCTAAGGTAAAGCCGATAAAGCCCGATGAAAGCTTCTTTTTCTGCTTTGCCTTATTTATTGCCTTTCCTTCACCGTTTCTGCAGTTAGCAATGAGTGCCGCCAAGCCGATTTTATCGGTTTTTTCAGCGCGGCTTAAGCCGTGGGAAATCAAAATTCTGTTCTCATCCACCACAGGCATAACGTCTGCAATTGTGCCAATAGCGGTAAGGTCAGAATAGCCGTTTGCAACATTGCGTACAGCATCAATAAGCTCACAGTTGTTTAGCTGCTTGTCAAGAGCACAAAGAAGCTTAAACGCAACGCCAACGCCTGCCAAATGTGGGAAGGGATAGCTTGTATCTCTCCTTTTTGGGTTAATAACTGCCACTGCGTTAGGCAATTCATCTGTACACTCGTGATGGTCGGTAATAACCATATCTATTCCAAGGGATCTTGCATACTTAGCTTCTTCAACCGCTGTTACACCTGTATCAACAGTAATTATGAGCCCTGTGCCCCTTGCTTTAATTTTATCAATCGCTTCACAGGAAACACCGTAGCCCTCACCCTTACGGCAAGGAATGTAGTAATCTACGATGCCACCCGCCTTTTCAAGGTACAGATATATAATGCTGACAGATGTTACACCGTCAACATCATAGTCACCGTAAACCGTAATTCTTTCCTTAGCTTTTATAGCTCTTTCTATTCTCTCTACGGCACGGTCCATATCATTTAACAGGAATGGGTCGTGCAGAATTTCCTGGCTTTTCCCAATAAACGCCCTTGCCTTTTCCACTGTATCGTAGCCTCTGTTTGCTACAATTGTGGCGAGCTTTTTGGAAATTCCCAATTCATAAGAAATCTCATCAGCACAAGGATTATCAAAGGAAACGCACTTTACATTCCACTTTTTTTCTCTTTTTTTAATCATAAAAATCCTTACTTAAAATTGCGAGCGCAATATTAATGCCGTCAACAGCAGCGCTCATTATTCCACCTGCATATCCTGCGCCTTCTCCGCCCGGATATACATTTTTATCTGAAAGCATATTATATCCTGCAGTACGAAGAATGCGGACAGGGGCGGAGGTCCTTGTTTCAACGCCTGTGATAGGAACATCCTTGGCGTCAAAGCCCTTTATCCTTTTTCCAAATTTTAAAAAGCCAAGCTTTAGATAATCACAAACGAATTTGGGAAGTAATTTGTTCATATCACTAAGCTCTGTATAACCGCCCATATAAGATGGTAATATCCTTTTGGGCTCATTTTTAACATTTTCCGCGTAAAAATCTCCAAGTGTTTGTACAGGCGCCTTATAATTTGAGCCTCCTGCAACAAAAGCTCTTTGCTCAAGCTCCCTTTGAAAGCCGATTGCCTGCATTGGGGTGTTGCCATAGTCCTCTCTGTTAACCTGAACGGCAATGGCAGCATTAGCATTAACACCGTCACGGGCGTGGCGGCTCATACCGTTAACAACAACAGTGTTTTCCTCACTTTGTGAAGCCATAACCTCGCCACCCGGGCACATACAGAAGGAGTATACTCCCCTGTTATTTTCGCGGTAGGAAACATTATAGCTTGCCTTGCCCAGTCTTGGGTCCTCAGCGCTTTTACCGTACAATGCCTCATTAATATCAGCCTGCAAATGCTCAACCCTGACACCAACAGAAAACGGCTTCGGTTCAATTGCGATGCCTTTGGAAAGCAAATAGGCATAGGTATCCCTTGCGCTATGACCTATTGCCAAAACGAGAGATGAATAATTGAAGGAACCAATATTGGTAAAAGCTATGCCGTTATCGTATGAAACGAGGCAGGTATTGTAGTAAATTTTACCGCCGAGTCGCTCAATTTCCTCAGCAATGTTTTTAATTACGCCCCTTAAAAGATCTGTGCCTATGTGAGGCTTTGCCTGATACATAATTTCCTTAGGCGCACCGAATTCACACAGTGTTTTCAAAACAAAGGCGCACTTTGTGTCATTTATACCTGTTGTTAGCTTTCCGTCAGAAAAGGTGCCTGCCCCGCCTGCTCCAAACTGAACATTGGTGTCGGATGAAAGCTTTTTTGTTTTATAAAACTCATCTACGCACTTAACACGGGTATCAACATCAGCGCCACGCTCAATAACTACAGGCTTAAGACCTGCGCGAGCAAGACCCAATGCACAAAACATACCGCAGGGTCCAAAGCCAACAACTATTGGCGGGGCTGTAAGCGGTGTGCATTTTGCTAAAAAGCTAACCTCGTTATCAGCCATTATTTTAATGCCGTGTTTTAATAAATCTACGGTATTGGATTTAGTACACTCAACCTCAGCGCAAACGGAGGAAACAAGCTTAATTCTATCGTTATGCCTTGCGTCAATTGACCGCCTGTGAATGTACAATTCACCTGAAATGGAAAGGGCACGAGTTTTTTTAATCCGTGCCCTGGCAATATTGAATATCTCAAAATCAGATGAAGATGGCGGTGTTATAATTTGCTCAACTATAATTTTCATTTTGCCTCTTCAACCACTACTGTTACCTGTACGATTTGTGATGAATCCTTAATATTAATACCTAATTCCTCATCCACACGAACATCGCTGGAGGGAACGGTGTACCTGCCCGTTTTTGTGATTTTGCTTGCATCGATTTCCACAATTATATTGCTCGCATCAATGTCAACAAGCTGGCTTGTTGTGCCAACCACAACAACGGTAACATCACTTGCCTTTATAACGTACTCATCAGTAGCATTGATTATATTAACCTTAACATCGTTATATTCTTTTTCAATTTTTGTTTCGTCAGTTTCCACAACATAAAGCCACAAGGAAATAGACAAAATTATGGAAATAATAATGGCGATAACTGTTCCAACCTTGCTTTTTTGAGGTGTTTCCTCCTCAACTATGCTCATATTGGATATATCAACCTCGGTAGTCTTAGTAAACTTATCCATAAGCTCTCCTTAGTTCTTTTTAGAGTTGATTTTAATTTTAGAGCCTAATTTTTTCTTGGACTCGCCAGAGCCCTTTACAAGATACTCTTGAAGTGTGCTCTTCATAGAGGTTTTTGTAAAGTTCCTATAAATATTACCCTCGTGGGCGATAGAAACAATACCTGTTTCCTCTGAAACAACAACAGCAACACAGTCACTAACCTCACTAATACCAATTGCTGCCCTGTGCCTTGTACCCAAGTCCTTAAACAAATCTCTGTCGGACTCAAGTGGCAAAATGCAAGCGGCAGAATGAATACGGTTAGACCTAATAACAACTGCACCGTCGTGAAGCGGAGCTTTATTAAAGAAAATACTCTTTAGCAAATTGCCGCTGAACTGTGCGTTAATTACTGTACCCGTTAGAATTATCTCACCAAGCTTAGTATTTCTTTCGAATACGATCAAAGCGCCTGTCTTTGTTTTGGCAAGGTCAAACACAGCCTCAGTAAACTCCTCTATCAAGGTGCCTGTTGGGGTAGCATTTCTCTGCTCACCGATATTCTTAATACCCTTAATGGATGTATCACCCATTTTTTCAAGGGCGGAACGAAGCTCCGGCTGGAAAATAATTGCCAAAACTATAATACCCGACTCAAACAGATTGCCAAGTAAGAATTGCATTGCGTGAAGGTTTAGCACCTCACAAACAATGACAAAGGCAAACAGAAGTGCAACGCCAAGGGCAAGCTTACCCGCACGCCTTTCCTTGATAAATTGGTAAATACTGAATATTACAATAGCCAAAATGGCAATATCGATTAAATCAAAAAAATCAAAGGCTGTAAACAGTCTAAAAATATGTTTAATCCATTCCATATGAACACTCTCCTCCCACTGAAATCTTTAAGCGAAACACTATACAAGTTTAGTATAACACATTATTTTTGTTTTGCCAAGTATTTATTATTATAAAATAAATATTTTTATAATAAAAGTGGGTCCAAGACACATACTTGAACCCAAAATTTTTAAATTTAACTTAAAGACGCGCCTAAATTAGCTTAAAACCGCCAAAATCATACACTCTCCCCTGCGAAATTGAAATAATATTCTTTTCCAAGGGCCTTAAAAATTCCAAAATCGCATCATAATCGCAAAGGGTGCTAACATCTCCGAAAACAACAACATTGTGATTAATAACACCACTAGCGCCACCTATAAAGCCGCAATTGTATCCGGGCAAAGTGATGTCCTTATTATCAATGAGTAAAGCATGCTTGTTTTCCTCCAAAAGCGCTTTATATATACCTTTATCGGATGTTACCGCATGGTTTTCATCAATCACAAGGGTTGAGCAGGCAGAATAGCCCTGCTTTATGTTTACTGTCTTATATCCGTTTTCATTTGCATAATTTAATATTTCCTTGGCGGTGTGGTTGGTTGCTGAAAAAATTGTTTTACCCATAACCAATGCGTTCAATGAAATATCGTTAGGATACTCACATTGACATTCTTTTGCTACAAATACAATTTCATAGCCTTCATTTACAAGGATTTCGTATAAATTATTCTCTTTGACATAGTCCTCATAGCAAAAAACGGTTTTATCAAGAACGCAAAATAACATGTCTGCGTGGGATGCAACCGGTAAGTCAAGGCATTTGTATGCATTTAACGGAATAACCTCTATTCCCAAGGCTTCACTAAGCCTTTTTGCAATTTGATAACTGACTAAAGCTTTCATTTTTCCACCTCGAAAATGAAAAAAGACCGTTAATTTTAACGGTCTTGATTTTCAAAAAATCAGATAGCACGAGTAACCTTGCCTGAACGAAGACAACGTGAACATACATTAACTGTCTTGTTTGTGCCGTTAACTACAGCCTTAACTTTTCTGATGTTTGGTTTCCAAACTCTGTTTGTCTTACGGTTAGAGTGAGAAACATTGTGTCCAAAAGAAACACCCTTACCACATACTGAACAAATAGCCATCTTTTACACCTCCGTTTAAGTAGATATGCTTACTACCAAAATTCACGCTATGTATTATATCACAGTATTTTTTCAATTGCAATAGTAAATTTCAAAAATTATTGATTTTTTTGAATTTTTTTCATTATATGCTCGTAGGATATGCCATACTTGTCTGCAATGTCCCTCGCGTAGCTCTTTCCGTCAGGCTTTTGGCGCCTGATTTTAAAGCTCCTCTGCCCTTCCTCCATTCCTGCAACAAGGGTATCTATAACTGCTCCGCCGTTTTTTGCGCATCTTTCGTTAATGCCATCTATCATTGAGGCAAGCTCGTGAAGGTGGGTTGAAAAGATGCCCCTGCACTTTACCATTGAAATGCCGCACAAAATTTCGGAAGCGATGTATGAAGCCTCGTATGAGCCTGTGGAAGATAATGACTCATCAAGCAATACAAGGCTATTCTCTGTTACATAATCAAAAATCTCATCAAGCCTTGCACATTCCTCGCCAAGCCTACCCTTATCAATTGTGTCCTCAGCACCTGTTGGGAAATGGGTGAAAATACCGTCAACAGGGCTGATTTGCGCCTCCTCACAGGGAACACACAAGCCAAGCTGACAAAGGGCAAAGGTCAAGCCCACGGCGCAGGTTATAACAGACTTTCCACCACGGTTTGGACCTGACAAAACATAGAACATACCGTTTTTGTCAAAGGAAAAATCATTTTGAACCATCTTGTCATCAAGCTTGGTAGCAACAACAGGGTTATAAACGCCCTTTACAGTAAACGCTTTCTCCGCCATTGGAAAAACCTGCGGGAAGCAAAGCGGATTATTTGCGCTTAATGACCTAATCAGCTCAACGCCTTTAACGATAAATTCAATTTCCGGCATAAGCTTAATTAAAAAGTCGGCATTTTCCAAAATATAGCCTTGAACAACCTTTTTCCAAGAGCGCATTGAGGATTTAAACACTGTGTTCAGTGCGTTATTAAATGCATTTGAAAGGGCGCTTTGCTGGTTGTCGGACTGCCCCTTTTTGAAGGGGATAAGGGATGCAATGCAGGTGTATTCATTACTTCTAAAGTCAAGACGAAGGATTTTTTGCAAAAGCTCGCCTGACTTAAAATATTCGTTGTTGACACTTAGAACTCCTGCGGACTCGGGGTGAAGCCTGCCATCGAGGTTAACGCCAATAGTAACACTTTTAACCTCACGAACACGGGAGGTAAGCTCCTTTAAGCGCTCATTTAAGTCCCTGTAATAATCGCTCTCCGTAAGCTCCATAACGCAAGCGGAAAGCTCCTTAAACGCATTGCTTGACAGCTTTTCTGTCAAAGGCTTCATGCCCTCATAAAGCTGCTCCATACAGGAAACATAAAGCTCAATTTCCGTTATGCTATAAAGGTAGTTTTCTGCAGTTTCAGTATCAATAGATAGGCGGCGAAGCTCCGCAATATCGCTTAAAATAGGGCTGACCTTAACCAAAAGGTCGCAAAGCTCCTCGTTATCAAGTAAATCCTTAAAAACACTTTGCCTATACTCAATTACATCCTTGTCCATTGTGAAAAAATCACACAGACGGCTGCTTTTTAAATCAAGAACGGAATTTAAACCAAGCTCCTCCAAAACATCATCGGTAATATTGGGAGAGTCAAGACCGTTTTCCTTGTTTTCTATAGCCTTACCGTTTGGGTAAAGCAAGCTAATACTTCTTTTTTGCATTTTAGCTCCTTAAAGTTTCTTTCCTTAATATAATAGCATAAATTCTGTTATTTGAAAAGTGCTATTTTAAATAAAACGCAGAAAAAGCCGTTAAATCTTTTTAAACGGCTTTACTGTTGTTTGTTTTTATTAGTTTTTGCTGACTTTTTAAAGTATTTTTCCTTAATAAATCTGTTTAGTGTAGAAAAAACTGTTTTTTTGGTCTTGTCATCGGTTTTTAAAATGCCAACCAAAAATTTAAACTTGTCTGAGACTATATCGGTTAATGTGACAGATTCATTTACGGTAAAAAAAGTATACAGGGCATCGGAAAAATCCTTTTTCTCCTTATCGGTCATATTCACAACCACATTATCAAGGAGGTTATGGAATTCAAGTGATGACTTGCTTTGCTTTTCCGCCCTTACAAGCTCCTTGCCGAGAACCTCCCAAGTAAAGCCGTCGTGCTGATACAAGCCCTTAGCGGTGCTTTTTACAAAGCTGCAATTTTCGACAGAGTCGAAAATTGCGCCGATAATTGTCCCCTCCGGCATAAACTTGTATGTTTTTTGTAGCATACGGCTATTTTTTACCGTATTACAATAGCTTTCCATAAAGCCCGGGCCGTCAAAGCAATAAACACCTTCTATTTTCTTTTGCAATGAAATTGGGGTTTTGAGTGCGGCATAGGTTGCCACATTACCGCCTTTTGAGTGACCGCAAACATAATATTTGCTTTTATTGCTCCTTGAAATAACGGATGAAAGGTACTCTGCCCCCTGCTTTTGGGCAGGAATTGGGGTAAAGAAAGCCATATTTATGTCTTCCTTCCACCCTATTATTGTGTCATCAGTGCCACGGAAGGCAACCACGGTTGCATCCTTGGTGATGTCAAAGCACATTGCGCAAAATTGCTTTTGAGCCTTTAAATCAATTTCATTGACAAAGCCCTTAACAGTTACGGTTGAAAAGCGCGCTGACCCTGCCGCCGCCTTGAAAAGCTCCAAAATTGATTCAACGGGAATAATTGCTCCTGTGTAGCTTTTGTCATAATGAAGGGAATAAAACTTCTCTGCTAAGGTGGAAAGAGGTACGCCCTTTGCGCCTAAGGAGCCTGTAACAAGATCATCAAAATGAACGTAGGAAAGCTCAGAAAAAATAAGGGCGTCAACCTCGTTAAACGGGCTTTCGGTAAATGCAACATCGCCGCGCCATTTGATGTAATCAATAATATTTGCCATAAGCTCTCCTTTCGTTTGTTAACTAAATTATACTTTTAAAGTGAAATAAAGTCAAGTGTTTTAAGATTTTTTTAAGTTTTCTTAATATAATTTGAATATATATTAACAAACTGCACATAAATTATACATTCAAAGAGCAAAATCAGTATAAATTGCCTAAATTGGTTGACAAAAAAATGATTTTATGTTAATATATATTAGTAAAGAAAGGGGGCATACTATGGCTTTTGGTGTTACTTTTAAGCGCTATGAGAAAAAGTATCTTTTAGATCCACATCAGTATAGTGTGCTCAAGGCGGAAATTGATAAGCGGTTTAACCCGGACAAGTACGGTGAAACAAAAATTTGTAACCTTTATCTTGATACTGACGACTTTGTTTTAATTCGACGTTCAATAGACAAGCCTATTTTCAAGGAAAAGGTCCGATTAAGGACTTATGGTTTGGCAAGTGACGAAGCAACTGCTTTTTTGGAAATTAAGCGCAAGTTTAACAAAATTGTTTACAAGCGTAGAATACATATGGATTATAATTCTGCTCATAATTGTGTCAACGGGGATTACAATGTCCTTGGGGATAGCCAAATTTCAAGGGAAATCAAATATTTATTTGATTTTTACGGCGGTGTTCGCCCGCAGTTTTATATTTCTTATGACAGATGCGCTTTCTTTTACAAGGAAACAAGCGACATCCGAATTACCTTTGACAAGAACCTTGTTTGGCGAGATTACGACCTGGATTTAAGGCTTGGCTCACACGGTGAAGCGCTTTTGCCCGAGGGCTACACCCTTATGGAAATTAAAGTGCCAAACACTGTCCCGCTTTGGCTTGCCCAGCTTTTGTCAGAGCTTAAGGCTTATCCCTGCTCCTTTTCTAAGGTTGGCACTGCCTATAAAACAAGGCTTGGAAAAGCTATTGGCGCAAGCGCCGTTTCTGTTGGCAATCCCTGCTATTCCGTGTCCGGTGACACAACGCAGGTTGGTATATAATTTTTTCTCAAAGGAGATTTATATGAGTATTGTTGATACTGTCTTCACTAAGGTATATGTTCCCACTACAGGTGAAGTAATTACAAAAATTGAACCCGGCACGTTTTTCCTGTGCATTGGAGTTGCGTTAGCCCTTGGTCTTGTGGCTGCGTTTTGCTATATGTTTAAAAATCAATATTCCAAGACACTTGTTATGACAATTGCGATTTTGCCACCAATTGTTTGCGTGCTAATTATGTTAGTTAGCGGTAGCATTGGCGCGGCTGTTGCGGTTGGCGGTGTATTTGCACTTACCCGTTTCCGTTCAGCGCAAGGCTCAGCCCGTGAAATTTCACAAATTTTCCTTTCGATGGCTGTTGGTCTTACTACAGGTCTTGGTTACATTTACATTGCTATGATTTTGGTTGGAATTATTGAAGTGATGACAATCATTTTCACACTTACCAAGTTTGGTGAGTCCAGCTCAAAGCGCAGAACCCTTAAGGTTTCTGTTCCCGAGGAGCTTGATTATACGGATATATTTGACGATTTGTTTGAAAAATATACCACAAGCACAACCCTAATTAAGGTTAAGCTTAAGAATTTAGGCACTATTTTCCAGCTTACATACGATATTTACCTTAAGGACATTAAGGATGAAAAGAAGTTTATTGATGAAATCCGAGTAAGAAATGCAAACCTTGATGTTGTTTGCTCAAGACTTGTTACCGGAGCTGATGAGCTTTAATAAAGCTTAGAAAACCGCTTTTTCAAGCGGTTTTCTTTTTATATATAAAATTGAGCCTCAAGCCGAAATCGGCTTGAGGCTCTTTGAGCTAATATCAAATTGTTAGCGACCTTTGGTCGCCTAGCCCGAAACGGGCTAGGGTTGAATTAGAAATTAGAACTCGTCTTCCGGAAGCTTACCGGTTTCTACCTCGGTACAACCTTCATAAGTACACTTGCCATTAACAAATGTGTGCTGGTGTCCAGTAGGACCCGGAGTTACTATTGCTCCGCTTGCAAGTACAATATCCTCGGTTTCAACTGCGAGTTTTTCTAATTCGGGAGTAACATATTTAATCATAAAATTTCTCCTTTATAGAATTTTTATTAAAATTTAGTTATTTGCTGAATATGCAGCAACAGATGCACCGTAGGTGTAAAGCGCCTTGATTACATTGATAGTATTTGCATTAAAACCATCTGCTTCAGTCTTTTGATAGTTATTCTGGAGATAAGTGTTGATTGAATACTCAAGAGTACCGCCAACCTGTTCGCCATCTCTTTCGAATGTGAATGTAATCTTATTAGCAAACTCATATGCTCTTACAACACCAAGGTTGAATACATATCTTGTATCACCATTTGTATTAACTTCGGATGAGCACTTGCTTGCATCGAAGAACAATGGTTCATCGTAGCCATCAACAACAACCTTAATCTTTAAGCCCTCAAGATCGTTTGCAGAGGCAGCAGCAAATTTAACAACAAGCTCTGTTGTGCTTCCCATAGACAATGATGCACTCTTCCAAGCGGTTGTAGCTTCTACTGTACCAGCCTCAGCTTTCTGTACAACACTACCGGTAATACCTGCAAATGCAGTTGGTGTCAATGTGCAACCAGCGGCAGCAACAGCATCGGTAACAAGTTCATCAGTCTTATAGCCAAGATACTGCTGTACAGCTGCACCGTATGTAATAACATCGGAAATAACTGTTGTTAGATCAGCATCACCCTTATTGATCTGGTTAACAGCATACTGCTTTACACTATACTCAGCAAGGTTAACAACAGTGTATTCACCCTCTGAAGTTTCAGCATAGAGGTAAGCAGCAATATTTTCGTTCATAAACTGTGGGTTAGTCTTATCGAAGTTGAATACGAATCTGTCTTCACTCATTTCATAGTAGTTGTTAGTTTCAACATACTCGTTGCCAAGGAATACAAATACCATATATGCGGTTTCATAATTGTAACCGTTTGCAATAAGAACCTTGTAGTTCATAGAAACATTTTCCTGAAGTGTCAAGGAAGCAGACATAATTCTAAACTCTGTATTTTCTTCCTTTTTGCCGTTTTCCTTCTCTGTTACGTTGATTGCAACAGGAGCCTTGATGATTGCGCCGCACTCAGAGCATTCAACACCTGCGGTGTAGCCTGTCTTTGAAGGTGTAGGACGAACCATTGGAATTTCTGTTTCAGTATGAGCTGCAAGCTCGAGGGTTTCAACATAGTTTTCGCCGCAAGAGCACTCGTATGCAATGTAACCCTTAACTGTACATGTAGAATCTTCGCTTGCTACAATTGTGTACTCGTGAGTATGAGCTTCAGCATAGTATACACTGATTGTCCATGTATCCTTTGTTGTTGCGCCAACAGTAAATTCAAATACTTCACCTGCTTCAAGCTCAACAGTTACATAGTAACCATATTCGTTGTCATAGAAACCAATTTCAGGTTGGCTGCCCAAACCAATTTCAAAGGAAGACTTGCTCCAGAAACCAAGTCCAGCAGGAGCATAGAATGAGTACTTGCCAGCCTTATCAGCAGTATATGAGAAGAATGGATTATCAACTTCATCGCTCTCAGCGTTAAATCCATATGTATTCTCAGTAGTTACTTCTATTGAACCGATATTTTCGCCAACTTCATCGTCTGGTTCTTCGGGCTCAATTACGGGAGCTGAATAAGAAACAGTGATTGTAAGTGATGAATTGAACAAGAAGTAGTAATTACCATTATACATAAACTTCGGGTTAGCGTCAGTTGAATATGATAATTCGCCTGAACAGAATGTCATTGCAGGATAGGATGGAAATTCGCCATAACCAAATGAAACATCAGCAGAGTTAACTGTAAATGTGTAAGTACCTGCATTGTAGATCGGCAGTATATACCAAGTATCAGTTGTTACATTGATTACATTTTCACCAATAATCAAATCATATGGATTTTCAGTTGAACCCTTAGGAGCCTCAGCATTAACAACTATTGTTGCCTCTGCCTCAGATTCAACTAAGATGTAGTATGTTGTATATGCGTATTCGCATGTAAATGGAGCTGAATAAGCAGTAAGAACAGAAGGATCTGTTCCATAAGAAACAACTGCTGAACCATCAACTGTGATTGTAACTGTACCAGCAATCGGAACTTCAATTGTGTACCAAACCTTACCAGTGGATGCGTAGCCATAATTTAGACCTTCCATTTCGATTGGCTTTTCAGGAACTTCGCCTACATCTGGAACGTCAGCTTCTACAAAAGTAGAAGTAACAGCAACCTCAAAATCATTTTCATCACGGGCACTGATTGCTAATACATATGTAGCGTCTGCCATAAGTTCAGCAGTCCAAGTTTCGCCACCCCAGAAATACTGAGTTGCGTATGCGCCCTCTTCTCTTGTATCCTTAATCATTGCATTTACATTGTAATTATTATCACTTTCAAATGTAAATGTAACATAACCCTCTACGTGGGTAAATGTATAGTATACCCATTTATTAACATTTGCTGTAAATGAACCGGGGATAGTAATTGTAATTGGGTCTTCTTCCCAACCAAGTGTACTTACAGTTTGTGTGCTACCACAACCGTTACCACAAGTTTGAACAGCTGTGTGTGTATCGGTATTAATTTCACCATTTATCCATCTATGTCCTGTTGCAGGTTCAGCGCCTGTTTCTGTAGCACCACAGTTATAACATGTATAGAGATTTTCACCATCTTCAGTACATGTCGGAGGTGTAACGATTTCGTAACCCCACCAATAGTTAAAGTTATGACCGTTTGCAGGAAGCTCTTCTGTATAGCTATCGCCACAACCGGAGCAGATGAATACATCCTTACCACCAGTAGTACATGTAGGTGTCACAGAATTTTCAGTATCCTTGTCATAGGAGTGCTTTGGAGCAACCTTTCTTGTTTCCATAGCATCACACCAGTAGCATGCAAATATTGAATAGCCATACTCTGTACATGTTGGAGCCTGACCTTCAACATCAGAAACAAATGATAAGATTCTATGATAAGCGGTTTCTTGCTTTGTAGCGCCACATACGAGACACTCGTAGTTAGCAAGACCTTCTATGTCACATGTAGGCATATTGTATTCATCATAACCCGTGAATAACCAGTCGCACTCGCCACCGAGAGCAGGCTCGCCCTCTACCTTGAAGCTATAGCCACAGTAGCAGTAATACTCAGTGTAGCCAGCTTCGGAGCATGTAGGCGCGAATGTTTCGTATGTAGGTATTATAGAAGCGTCGTGCTCAGCGTGATCTGCCTGGTGGAGCTCGGTCGCGCCCTTGAAATATACCTTACCATCTCTTACAGTAAAGTTAATAGCTGCATTGTCAGTATCAACCATACCTGTTGTAACATTGTATGTATAGTTCAATGTTGTTTCGCCATCAATTGTCAATACGCCATCAGCAAATACTAATTCGGAGCCATCCATATAGTATGTGCCGTTGATTGCTGCGTTGTTAACTACATACTGTACTTCATCACAGAATGTACATACATAGTTTATTGAGCCATCTTCCTGCTCTTCAGCTGCATAGCCTTCGCCAGTGTGCTGGTGGAGTGGCTGTGCGCCCTTGAAGTATACAACACCGTCAAGCACCTGGAAGTAAATGCCTGCATTGTTTGTATCAACCATACCGGTTGTTACATTGTAGGTGTATGTGAACTCACCGCCCATTGCTGTGAGAACACCATCAGCAAATACAACCTTGTCAGTACCTAAGAAGTACTCACCGTTGATTGCAGCATTGTTGATTACAAATACAACCTCGCCGCAGAACTGGCAAACATTGTTAATGGAACCGTCTTCCTGTGTTTCAGGTACATATGTTCCATTGTCATCATGTGTATGAAGCGGTGTTGCATCATTAAAGTAAAGCTTGCCATCTCTTACTGTGAAGGATGTACCCGGCATTGTTGTATCAACTATACCTGTTGTTACGTTGTATGTATAATCATACTCGTTGCCCAACGCAGTCATCTTACCGTTTTCGAATACAATCTTATCTGTGCCCATATAGTATTCGCCGTTGATAAGTGAGTTGTTAACTACATACTTTACTTTTCCGCAAGAATTACATACATAGTTTATTGAGCCATCTTCCTGAGCTTCCGCAATCAAATTAGTATCGTCACATGTGTGTTCATATACTTCAACCTCCCAAAGACCCTTGGAGTTGTCATAGTCACATGTTAGACCGAGTTCAACCCTTGCTACACCTTTGCATCCAACATTTACTGTATAACCAGTGTAGTCTGGGTTACCCTCCTCATCGTAGTAAACAGTAACCTTATCGAGGTCATAAGTATTGAAGCCCTCTTTATGGATCTGGTTACCATTTGCATCATAGCATCTTACTTCTACATAGAAATTAATTGTTCGCATTTCTTCCCAAGTAAACGCACCAGGCGAAACAGGGAAAACACCAGAGCTATTGGTGACAATGAAAATTTTAGATACAATTCTTTCTTCACTGTAAGCTAGGTAGTAATTTAGGAAACGACCGTCTTTGTTTCTACCTGCAGAACCAACATGATAGTCTCCATCAACCAAGTATCTTGGATCTGTAACCCAGTTTTCCCAGTCACGACCAACTGTTGCTTCGTTAGCTATGTTCTCTTCCGCTGCAAAAACACTGATTGCAAACAATGTCATTACAAGAATAACAAAGCATAGCAATAAAGAAATCTTTTTCATAATTTTCTCCTTTTTAGATTTTTCTCCTTAAAATTTTTACGAGTTGCGTCTTATTGTATATCATTGGGCGGATGACATATAATAAAAAACACCTTGCCCCAAAAGTATACCACAGGTTTACATATTTGTCAATATTATTAAAATATTACAATATATTATTAACTTTTGGCAATTATGCACAAAGCAACAGGTGTTTCAATTGAAATACAGATTGTTTTTTGCAATTATTGTTTAAATTTTACAAACAATTATATGCATTTTTACCAACCTTTGCGCAATTGTGAATATTTTGTAAATTTTCGTTTTTTCATCAAAAAGCTGTCACATTTTTTCTATTCTCTTCACATATAAAAAGCCTACCCTTGTGAAGGGTAGGGGGACCGCTTTGCGGTGGAGGGGTTATTCAATTTCAATGTAGTCGATAGTGTGGCAGATTAATTTTGATGCGCGTTAGTGCGATTGTTTGCTTTCATATTTAACCCTTCCGTCTTGCTAACGCAAGCCACCTCCCCTTCACAAGGGGAGGCATAGATCAGCTATTATTGTTCTATACGATCAGTTATTATACTATCTAAATATCGACAAATATCAATAAAATGATAGTTAATTTCATAGTTTGGTATTCTGACTACTTTTATTCCTAATTCCTCAAAAAATTGTGTTCTTTCATTATCGTACTTTTTCATTTCTGTTCCCCCATGCTGTGAGCCATCCAACTCTATTATCAGCTTGGCTTTTGCACAATAAAAATCAGCGATGTACTTCCCTATTGTTCTTTGGCGATATATTTTTATATGATAATTGGAGAGAAAATCATACCAAAGATGTTTTTCTTCCTTTGTCATATTTTTTCTTAGCATTTTTGCCACGGGTGTTAATTTCTTATTATTTTTTAATGGTTTTTCTTTTTTCACATTTAACCCTTCCGTCTTGCTACCGCAATCCACCTCCCCTTCACAAGGGGAGGCTTTTAATTATCTCAAGCATTGATATTTCACATATTTTTTGCTTCGTTACAATTCACATTTAACCCTTTCGTCTTGCTAACGCAAGCCACCTTTCTCGCTGCGGCTCGGTCACACCACGGCTCTAACACTCCCCGAGTGTTATTCAGTACCGTGGTGCCACTTCGTTACCTTACACGGGGGAGGCTTTCATATGAGCTTTCAACCGAGGTTGAAATTTATTTCCTTTTTTTCAAAAGCCTACCCTTGTGTGAAGGTAGGCTTTTGAATTAGTATTCAATTACTATTAGCTTATGTAGCTTTAAGTTGTCAACGGTGAAATTGAGAACGCCGTTTTCCTGTTTAAACTCAAGCTCTATGTTATCGGGTTGGGAAACAACGCGCTTTACCTTTTCATTAACCTGCAGTGAGACACCGACATTGTAAAGCACAGGGAAATCCTCAAGAAGGCAAACGTTGCCACGGTTTACAGGCGGGGCATACAAAAGGTGGAGGGCGTAGAAGGACTTATCATTACTCTTTCTTACCCTTACTCTACCGCCTGAAATAAAGTTGTCTAATTTTAGGCATTTGTCGTAAATGCTTTCAATGCCCTTCATTATAAACCTTTGAAGCACATAGTTACCTGACTTATTATAAGCCTCAAATACAGGATGGGCAAAATACAGAACATTGCCGTTCCTTATAAGCGCAGGGTAGCTAGCAGGCTCCGCCCTGTTCGGTGTATTTTTATGTCCGCAGAAATGCTCCCAGGTACGGTTGAAGAATGGCTCATAAACCTGAGCAAGCACATCCCCCTCTGCCTTAACCTTAAAGGCGTGGGAGTATGCAAGGAACGGGGTTGTAATCTCATCAATATCGCATTTAATATAGTCAAGGTCATATTCGCTTTCGCCCAAAAGCTCAAAGCCAAGCTCCGCAAATACACTCTTATGGCTTACGACAAGCTTACCGCCATTGTTTGTAAACTCAACAAGGCTCTTTTTGTCCTGCTCACTAAGCTTTACATAGTCGGGCAAAATGATGCACTTGTATTTAGATAAATCATCACCCGATTCAAGAACATCATATTCAAGGTGCATTACCTGCAAGAGCTTTGAGCAGCCCAAGTCCGCATCAGTATGGCTTATCCAAATCGCTAAGTCGGTATATGCGCTTGTGTTTTCGGAATACTTCTCTATTTTATCAATGTAATCAAAGGCGTGACCAATAATGGCGTATGTGCTTTTATCGAGGGCGCCGCAGGGGTGCAAATGGTCTCCGACGGACATAGAAGCGCCTATGCTTGCCATATCTGCAAGCTCATACTTTAAGGCATCCTTATTTTTAAAGCCGCCAAACTCGCCCCAGGCGTGGTGGAACTTGCCTGTCATACCCAAGAAAAGCTTGCCGTACTTTTCAAAGTACTTAGCGCGCAAGGGCATAAAGTCATATCCGCCCCAGGCGGTTGGCAAATCCTCAAGCTCGTAGTGAGTCATATATGGGTGATACTCAGGGCGATTCATATCTGCTCCGCCGTTATAGAACACGTTTGCATCCTTGCAATAGGAATGAATCAAGCCTGTCAAGTCCTTCATTAAGGCAATGCGCTGCTCCCTATAGTACTTCTTTGCGTCCTCGAAATTCTCCGGGTCTAAGCCTTGCTTTTTCATTCCCTCCTTGCAGGAGTCGCAAATGCAGGCATCACGCATAAAGCAAATGTCATAGAAAACACCGTCGGAAACGTCATAATTTTCGCAAATTTCCTTGGTGATATCCATTAAGTGCTGCTTGTATCCGCCCACGGGACAAAGAGTTGTCCAAGAGCAGTCCCAAATCGGGGTATCGGGCGCGCCGCCGGGCTCTGTGCCAAAATAAATAGGCTTTTTCTTCCAAAAATCTATGTGGTGCCACTCGGGATGCTCATCCGCATCCTTTTTGCTCCAGCCCATTGTAATATAAATGGGAGCTTTCACTCCAACGGAGTGGCAAGCATCAATTTCCGCCTTCATTAGGTCAAAATCAAGATGAGGGTGGACTGTGCCAACCTTGGTTGGATAATAGCAATAGCCGTGGTGACACTTGGCAAAAACGGTAATAAGGTCGACGTGCGCTTCCTTTAACGTGTTTGCAAACTCCTCCTTGTTAAAGCTCTTTCCGATGCCCTCAATATTGGGGCTTGTATGGAAGTCCAAATGTACACATTTCATATGGTTTTCTCCGTTTCAAATTTGTTATTTTTATTCTACCATAATTATATTTTATTTTCAAGGGAAATTGTGCCTTGACGGACAAGAAATTTAATGATAAAATTGAAATATACTCTTTTTGGGGGTTTTTATGAAAATTGCAATTATCAGCGGCGCTTCATCCGGCATTGGAAAATGCATAGCTAAGGAGCTTGACTTGCTTGGGTTAGACTGCCTTTGGCTCATTGGCAGAAATGAGGAAAGGCTATGTAAGCTACAAGCTGAGCTTAATACAGACGCCAAGACTTTCGCCTTGGATTTAACGGAAAACGACTCCTATGAAGCCATAAAAAGCGAGCTTGACAAGGGCTGTGAAATAGAATATTTGGTACTAAGCGCAGGGGTTGGCTGTAACGGGCAGCTTGATAGCTTAAAAAGCGAACAAATCTCAAATATGATTGACACCAACTGTAAAGCACTAACCTTGCTTACAAATACCGCTTTACCTTATATAAATATTGGTGGAAAAATACTGTTTATCGCTTCGGGCGCGGGATTTTTGCCACAGCCCGGCTTTAGTGTTTATGCCGCTACAAAGTCATATACAATCAGCCTTTCAAGGGCATTGCGCAAGGAGCTGAAAAACCGCAAAATCAAGGTTACAGCCGCTTGCCCGGGTCCTGTTGACACGAATTTTTTTGCAGGGCTTGAAAATGTACCCGAGTATAAGAAAAAGTACTTAATTTCCCCCGAAAGGGTTGCCAAGGGCTCACTCAAGGCGGTAAACAAGGGAAAAGCAATTTACACCCCCACGCTTTCTATGAAAGCGGTGCATTTGGCATCAAAGCTTTTGCCCACTTCACTTTTAACAAGCTTTTATAAATAAAAAGAAGGCTTTTTATGAAGCCTTCTTATTTTGTTTCTGTCCATTTTGCAATTAGAGTTATGTGATTTTTGTATGCCCACTTGGCGCCGCTTGCTTCAACCTTGGTATCCCCATAATACCATCCGTCAAAGGTGTAGCCCGGGCGCACAGGTACAGGCAAGGTATATTCCTTACTATATTTTAGGGCAACATCCTCAACCTCTTTACCGTCTATGTAGCCACCGTTTGCCTTGAGCCTTGCATAATAGCTTGCGTTTGTGTACGCTGACCAACCAAAGGCAGGGCGCACCTGTGTTATAACATCGCTTAAACTATCGTTGCCTTTACCGATTTCAACCGCCTCAAGCCAATCAAGCTGAGTTGATGCATCAATTATCTCCCTCAAGGAGCCACTGACATAGTGGTAAAGGGAAACCTTAACGCCGCCGCAGGTGCCAAAGGTAAAGTCACCGATTTTTTTAACGGAAAGGGGCACCAAAACTCTAAAAAAGCTTGTTGAGGATTGGTCAATACGATTTTGCGCACCGTAAAACACCTTGCTTGATATCTCGGTAATGGGCTTGCCGTTATACTCCTCGGGGATTACAATATCCTTTTTGTAATTGCCAAGATAGTTAACAATTGATACCTCGTTTTCCTTTTCGTAATAAACGAGCCCGATTTCATCCGTTTCGGTATATCTTGAAATTTCAAAATTTTCGTGGAAATCTGCGCCGTCTTCAATTGAAACAACCGTATATGGCGCATAAACGATTACGGTATTAGAGCCTGAAAGATAGTGACTTAAGCTCTTAAATGCGTCGCCTTTAATGGCAACAACGGGTATGTCCTGATGGGTTTTAGGAACAAATATTTTGTCAGTAGCTATTCCCTTATAGTTAACCACGGCAAAGCCACCGTCAACCTTTTCATATACTATTCCGTTTTCATCACGGTACTCCCAGCGGGCAACAAGGGTAATGTCCTCCTCAATTGTCCACTCGCCTGTCGGGGGAAAAGCCTCGCCGTTATAATACCAATTGTCAAAGGCAAAGCCTTCCTTGGTTGGTATTGGCATTTGATAAAGGTCGCCAACGGAAAACTCCATTGTGGTATCCTCCAATGTGCCACCCTGCAAATCAAATGTGACTGTATATGAGCTTGTTAAAAATACAATTAAAAGTATTACAATTAAGATAGCTATAACCGCAGATGCTGAAATTATAATTGTTTTTTTCATTATGTCAATCGCCTTCTTTCATCCTTGATATTATAATACATTTAACAACCTTTGTCAACCTTAAAAAAATACCAAGGAAAATTCCTTGGTATTTTTTATAGAAAGCCCCTCATATCGGTGCGTAGCTCCTGCTCCACAGAAATTAGGCGGTTTGCTATTTCCTTTGATTGCTTGTCTGCCCCGCCGTACTGATTCAAATACTTGTATAGGGACTTTATTCCCATATTGCACCCGTCGGTCATTACGCTTGCAATTTCATTATCAGTGCGGCGCATTGTTATTTTCATTCGCGTGGACATATCCGCCATCATTTTCGCCATCGGGTGGGGGTCCTTGGTGCTCATATTGGAATTTATGAGCAGTTGGTGGGTTTCATCGCCCAAAACCGCGTGCTTATCCTTGCAGGCGTTCAGCACCCTTTTAAGCTCTTTACTTTTAACATAGGGCATAACGTGGTTTATTGAGTCAACGCCCATTTTAATGCCCGAATTGCACTCTCTTAACAGCTTTTCTGTATCATTCATTTTATTCACCTCTTTGGTTATAGTATTTATAAAATGAAGATTTTTATACAAAAAGAAAGCACCGCTTTTCACAGTGCTTTCATTGTTATTAATAAAGTGTTTTTGCGTATACGCCGTCATTATGGAGCTTTTGGAAAGCATCTTTAACCGCATACTTGTCTTCACCGTATGTAACACCAAACCATTTGTCATTGGTTGGCAAAATCTTAACAGATGCTTCGCCACTCTCAACAAGGTCACCAATTACGGTTGGAAGCAGGTACTCACCCTTAAGCTTATTAAGGTTAGGGTTAGACAAGAAGGTTACAAAGCCCTTTTCCAAAACATCGATAAAGTCAGGTGTCAAGCCCCACATATTCATTGAAACGTAGCAGTTTTCGTCAAGCTGATCAACTGTGCCGTCATCATTTGCAACGCCTGCGCTGTTTCCGTACTTAACAAGATTACCTGTTTCAACAACCTTTGTAAGGTAGTTGTTTTCGTCGTTTTCGCAAACTCCCCTTGTAACGCCGCCGTTGTCGCTAAGAGTGTTCTTAAGGATAAAGCCAGCCATACAGAAGTTATACTTCTTAACAGGAGCAGCCTCAGTTACCAAGAACTCGTGGATAGACTTAAATGCTTCCTTGCCGTAGTAGTCATCAGCGTTGATAACCATAAACGGCTCATTTACTATACCCTTGCAGGAAAGAACAGCTTGACCTGTGCCCCAAGGCTTCTTACGGTCAGGGTGGTTCTTAAAGCCCGCGGGAAGCGCCTCCATATCCTGATATGCATAAGCAACCTCACAAATGCCCTCAATCTTGTTGCCAACAACCTCCTTAAAGTAGTCCTCCATCTCACGTCTGATGATGAAAACCACCTTATTGAAGCCTGCCTCAATAGCATCGTGAATTGAATATTCCATAATTACTTCGCCGTTTGGACCAAGTGGCTCAAGCTGCTTAATACCGCCGCCAAAGCGTGAGCCAATACCGGCTGCCATAATAACAAGTGTTGTCTTTTTCATTGCCATAACCTCAACTAAAATTATTTGTACATAGGACCGTAGTTTGCGCAAGCGCGGTAGTCCTGACCCTCTTTATCCATGCCAAACGCATTCCAAGCCGCAGGACGGAAAATCTTGTCCTCGGGAACGTTATGCATACAAACAGGAATTCTCAAAATCGAGCAAAGTGTGATAAGGTCAGCACCTATATGACCGTAGCTGATTGCACCGTGGTTAGCGCCCCAGTTATTCATCACATCATAAGCTGTCTTAAATGCGCCCTCGCCTGTAACCCTTGGCGCAAACCAAGTGCAAGGCCATGTATAGTCTGTTCTCTTCCAAAGTGTGTCGGAAACATCCTCGGGCAAGCCAACTGTCCAACCCTCTGCAATTTGAAGAACAGGACCAAGACCCTTAACAAGGTTAAGCCTAATCATTGTAGCAGGCATTTCATCCTTTGTTTCAAATCTTGAAGAATATCCGCCGCCACGGAAGTAGCCAAGGTCAGCAAAGTTCCATGTAGTGTTCTTCATAATATTCTTCTGGTCTTCCTCTGTAACCTCATACCAAGGCTTCATAACAGCATTGCCGTTTTCATCCTTCGCAGCGCCGTTAGCGTCAAGACAGCAAGCACCGGAGTTGATCAAGTGGATAAATCCGCCTGCTTCCTTTGCAACGCCCTCAACATCATAGCCCGTAGCCTTCTTAACAGCCTCGGGGCTCCAATAGGTTCTAACGTCTGCAAACATCTGAGGTCTGTTTGTAAGGAGCTTCATAAAGAGCATACCAAGACCGTTTAGCACGTCATTTTCCGTTGCCAAAACATATGGCTCTCTTGCGCCGTTCCAGTCAAAGGAGGTATTGAGCATAGATTCTGGGAAGTCGCAGTTTGGATAGAAGTCTGTCCACTGTCTCTGTCCCTGGAAGCCTGCCGCAATTGCGTTGTGGCCAACCATTTCCTCCTCACAGCCCTCGGGAAGGTTCTTATTGCCGTTCATCAAGTCCTTGATGATACACATCATCTTAACAACGAACTCCCACTGAGCATCCTTTTCTTCTCTTGTCTTCTGCATATTTTCAGGGTTCTTATCAAAGCCCTCAATGCAATTAGCCTTTACCCAAGCCATAGCCTTGTCAAACTCTGCCTTGTCGTAAATGCCCTCTGTCATTCGTCTGATAATTTCAACCTCGTCAACAGACTCAACTCTCATACCGAGATATTCCTCGATAAATGCAGGGTCGATGATGGAGCCGCCAATACCCATACAAATCGAGCCGATTTGGAGATAAGACTTACCTCTCATAGTAGCAGCGGCTACCGCAGCTCTACCAAATCTGAGGAGCTTTTCCTGTACGTCAGCAGGAATAGATGTATCTGTTGCATCCTGTACATCGTGACCGTAAATACCAAATGCAGGAAGTCCCTTTTGTGCGTGGGAAGCCAATACCGCCGCAAGGTATACAGCGCCGGGTCTTTCAGTACCGTTGAAGCCCCAAACGCCCTTTATAGTCATTGGGTCCATATCCATAGTTTCAGAGCCGTAGCACCAGCAAGGTGTAACTGTCAAGGTAATGTCAACACCCTCTTTTTTAAACTTGGATGCACAAGCTGCAGCCTCTGCAACTCTACCGATAGTAGTATCGGCAATAACAACCTTTACAGGCTCGCCGTTTGAATACTTAAGGTTTTCCTCAAAGAGCTTTGCAGCTGCCTTTGCCATATTCATTGTTTGAACCTCAAGTGATTCTCTTACCTTAAGCGGTCCACGTCTACCGTCGATGGTGGGTCTGATACCGATTACAGGATAATCGCCAATTAATCTGTTTTCTGCCATTTTGTAAATCCCCTTTATGAATTTATTTTTCAGTATAATTATAATATTTAATTCGCCTAAAATCAAGGCTTAACAAAAATTTTTTTGCGTTTTTTCTAATTTTCGAAATATTTTATTGCAAAATCTATATCGGTGGGTCCGTGCGGGTGA
Organism: Clostridia bacterium; assembly: GCA_017452475.1. GTDB lineage: Bacteria > Bacillota > Clostridia > Oscillospirales > CAG-272 > RGIG2000. The sequence goes on from JAFTMJ010000083.1 coordinate 43,172, forward strand.
TGGTCAACCCCCACTTTTTTGTCAAGATACAACAAATTTTCAAGCCCTGCCGCCTTATATGCCCTTTCTATCGCTATACCGTTTTCCTCGTAGGGCACCGTTTTATCACTGTCACCATATGCCATATAAATTTTGATTTTGTTCTTTATCAGCTTATCAAGCTTATTGTACGGATGACCGTCAAAGGCTAAAAGGTCGCTCTTTTTCATCCCCCAAGCACCCTCAAACTCCTGCCACATACCATCGTGCACATCGGGAGCGTTGCCAAGCCTTGCAGGACAGCTGAGAAAGCTTACCACAGGTGCATCAATATACAAGCCGTGTATATGCTCAGGGCTTTTTGCGGCAATAAGAATAGACATCATACCTCCACAGCTCATGCCAAGGGTAATGACTTTATTTGAAATGCCAAGCTCCTTAGAAGCATAATCAATAAATTCAATTTGGTCATCAATTTCGGAGTCGGTGCCCCAACGGTTGCGGTTCTCCAAGAAAATCAAGGTATATCCGCGCCTTACAAACTCATTTTGCAAATTGGGAAAAGCACTGAAATATTCCGTTTTAAACACGGTCTTTCGGTTTCTTTTGCTCTCATCCTCAAGCATTAGGGCAATTGCCTTTTTCCCCTTAAAGCCAAACTCCAAATGGAGTAAACCGTCATATCTGTATTCAGCTAAAATATCCATATTTTCACCTCGCTGCTTTTATATCTATATTTTACTATTTCCGTAGCCGCATGTCAATGAAAAAACCGCACATTTGTGCGGTTTTTATCTTATTTTTCAGCTAAAAGCTTCTCTATTTGCTTTGATGAAAGTAAAAGCGCGGCAACTACAACGGTGATAATAAGCTCAGGAAGCATATATTGTCCGTTATATGCGAGGGAATAGATAAATTTGCCCATACCCTCAGGCGCCCACTGACCCCAAATTACTATTCCTGTAATAAAGTGACACAGGAAACGGATGAAAATCAAAACGCCAAATGTTACGCACACCTTTACTATATTTATTTTGCCGTTTTCCTTCGGCTTTGCAAAGGCAGATAAGCCAAGAATAGCAAAGGGCACAACGTAGTCAAAAAGTACGCAAACAATTACAGCGCCTGCACCAACGCAGTAGATAAACACATTACCCTTGATAAGCGCCTGCAAAAGCTGGATAAACATATATACTGTTGAGGCGCCCATACCCCATTTGTATCCAAACTTCACACCAATAAACAATATTGGCAGCATGCTTGCAAGGGTTACCGAGCCGCCCATTGGCATTTCGTAAACCGGCAAAAATGAGAGGATTGTTGCCAAGGCGACAAATATACCGCATTGACACAGTGCATAAACATTGAGTTTTTTTGTTTCTTTCGTAACTGTCATAAAGAAACCTCCTTGAAATAAAATTTTACCGCACAGAAAAATATCCGTGCGGTAAATATATCCCAAGTATGGTGAATAATATCTCCCTCCGACGGCATTATCCGTATCAGGTTAAAGGGTTTGAACAAATGTTCATCTCAGCCTTACAGCACCCCTGAATATTCTTTTGTACGATGGCTTGATTATAGCACCACTTTAAAGCCTTGTCAAGTGGTTTTCAAAATTTTTTCTTGATGTATACAGAAGCAGAGTGCCGCTTTTAACGGAGATTTCCGCCTTTTCCCCAACAAACTCGTTACTAACGCCCAGTGGGACACGGTTTTCCAAGGTTGCATTTTCCAGGGTATAGAGCAAGCCCTTTTCACAAACTCCGCAAGCCTTATCGCCAAAGGAGAAAACGGATATTCTGCCGCCTGCATGCTTATCAAAGGTAACACCGCCGTTATGGATTGCAAAAAGTACATTTTCACCATCTACAAGGGCAATCTCTATTCCCTTTTCAGCATACTGTGCCACCAAAGAAATGTTGGCAACAGTATGGTCAAGCATACCGCCAATAGCACCGAAAACTACTATTTTTTTATAATCCTGCTCGCAGGCATATTTTATGGCAAGCGCACTATCGGTATCGTCCTTTTTTACAGGGTAAACAAGGGTGTTTTCACATTCGATTTTGCCTGTGTATGAGTCAAAATCTCCTATTGCCACATTTGGCTTTATGCCGTTTTCGACAAGTGTAAAATATCCTCTGTCAGCACCAATGACAAGATCGCCTTCCTTTAGTGAAAATTCAATATCACAATCTAATGCGCAAGCAATGTAACAGGTATTTTTCATATTTCCTTCAAAATGTATGCATCGTATGGCTTCATTTCCACTCTGCCGCTGATTTTCTTGTCAGAAAGCACATCATAATATTCCTTGTCAAGAACGATATATCCGTCCTTACCCTCAATTTCGATTGCTATTATGCCGTTTTCTTCTCCGTATCGCTTTGTCAAGTCGATATTCTCCGATGCCTCAAGAGTAGGAGCCATATCAACAAGCCTTAATAAGGATTTCTTGTCAATGGCAGAGCCAAGAATAATAACCTGACCCTTTCCAACCTTGCGCTTAGCGATGGCGGTCAAATTCTCAAGCTCGTCGCTTTCGTAGGTTGCCAAGCTTTCAGCATCTATTACCTCATACGCGTCTGTGCCAAGATTTAGCATAACCTCTTCTCCGTTATCATTCCACTTGGCAGTGATATTTTTGTCCTGGATAGGCAGCTGATACTTGGTGTATACTCCGCAAAGCTCCTCTAAGAAGGAATATGGCTTGTCAGTGTATTTTGAAGCGCACTCTGTCATTATATCGGTGTGAGGTCCCACAATCCAAGTTCCGCCGTTCTTTATCCACTCTACAATTCTTGTTTCAAATCCGTCACGGGCAGCATTCGGAAGGAATGGGGATACAATAACCTCATATTCGCTCAAGTCCTTGTCTGTTTCAATTACGTCTATATTGTAATGTCTGAAATAATTATGACAAAGATCGATATATTTTGCCCTAACATCTTTATCAAACTCAGCAACAAGAGGCGCCCAGAAGAAAATTTTAACGGAATTTGAGGAATAAGTCATAGCAATTTTAGACTTAACCTTTGAGCCTGCCAAAAAATCTTCCGCCTTTTCCAAGGTAGCTCTCAGCTTCTTCACTCCCCGTGAGGCAGGATTTGGTCTGCCGCTTGAATTCAGTAACGCGCCGTGACCCAATTCGTGACCGTTTGGATGGGAACGGAATAGCCAATACAAATTCATTTCAGAGCCGTGAGCAACAGATAAAAGGGAATTTACGTAGCTATAACCGTTTGGACGGTAGCCGTTATAAGCGGCAATGGAGCCGTTCCAGCCGAGCAAGGTTTCCGTTACCCAGAAGGGCTTATCCTTAAGGGTGCGATAAAAATCATAATTGAAAAGTGAACGGTAAAGGTTATCCGTGGTATGATAATGGTTATGCTGAACCACATCAAGCTTTTTGTTCATTTTATTGTAGCTTAAGTAGTTATCAATCATCATATCAGTGCCGATGGGCGCCTTGGTGAACTCTCTCATAGCTTCAGCTTGCTCGTGAACATAAGAGCAAATAAGCACCTCGTTGAACTCTACCCACTCTACAACAAGGCTTGGATTTTCCCACGCCCACAGCACAGGCGGCTCTATCTGTTCAAAGGAGGTATAGTCAAGTGACCAGCGATATGTTCCCCACGCCCTGTTCAAAGCAGCTATATCACCCTTATATTTGTTTTTTAAATGCTTTCTAAAGTTATTCTTACACTTTTCACAGTAGCAGCCGTGGTCATACGGATGTACCTCGTTGTCAATCTGCCAACCGATAATGCCGGGGTGATTTCCAAATGCTTTCGCCATTTCTCTTGCGATTTTAGCATTTAGTTCTCTCATTCCCTCATGAGACTTGCAAGGATGAACTCTTGCATGTACCTTTTCTTGGTATTCGATATAGTCCTTTGATTTAACGCGCATAGCGTCAGGATATTTTTCAAACACCCATCTTGGCGGTGTGCAGGACGGTGTACACATA
>JAFTMJ010000012.1 GCA_017452475.1 Clostridia bacterium
GATGAGTAGAAATAAAGAAAAAATAATTTGAAAAAACAAGGTGTGCAAAGCCTCCATCGGTGGAGGCGAGCGCTTGCGCCGTGCCTTGTGCTGAGGGGGACCGCTTGCGGTGGAAGGAGTTGACCCCTCCGAAAAAACTAACTAAACAAAATTAATAGAGCAAAAACGCTCCCTCAGTCAGCAAAGCTGACAGCTCCCTCCACCGATGGAGCCTACAAAGCCATTTATGGCAAGGCGTAATAATTGCGTGACTGGCAGGTCGTTTTCAAACACACTTGTGTGTAGCCAGTAGTATTAGGGCTATGCCCGAAAATGCAAAACCACCAGCTAAGCTGGTGGATTTTTTTGTTTATATATCCTTGTTTAGTGTGTAGTTTCCGCTTTTCAAAATTTCAACAAGCTGCTCCATTGATGTGACTTCTGCTTCGGTTAAAATACCGCCGTTTGCAGGCGAATCGGCGTAATGAAAATCGGTGCCTGAGGTTTTGATAAGGTTATACTTGTCAGCCCAAGCGTTTGCAATATCGTTTCGTGAGTCGTGACCCATATGACCGTTAAACACCTCAACGCCGTCAAGGCACCAAGGACCCACAACCTTCATCCCGTTTCTAAAGGGGTGCGCCTGTATAAAAAGACAGCCATGCTCCCTTGCTATTTTGTGGAAGCTGTCGGGGCACATATTAAATATGTCGGGGACAGAGCGCAAAAGCTCCTCGGTTACGCCAAAAACAAGATAGTCGTTCATGTTTTCATTGAAGCGAAGCTCCATACCAAGCAAAACATTCAGCTTGCCCTGTGCCTCGTCCTTTAGCCTGGTGTAGCCTGCAATATATTTATCAATCCAGTCGTTCCAATCAGTAGCCCCAACAAACTCCATTGTTCCTTTGCTGAAGTGGTTTGATAAAACAAGGGTGGAATAGCCGCTTCCGACAAATTTGTCGATAATGTCAGCTGCGCCAACCCTTGCGCAGGCGCTGACGTCCCTTGAATGACAGTGTAATTCAGTTTTAAACATAGTATGCCTCACAATTGCTTTACGGGAAATTAACCCGATTTTTTCTACCCTTAGATTATATAGCTAAATTTATAAATAGTCAATATGAAAAAGCGATAAAAATTAAAAAAATCGAAGAATTATTTTATCAAATCACATCAAAAATCAGCTTTTTTGCCCTTGGCTTTTCACAGCTTACGGTAAGCGCCTTGTATAGCTCGCTTTCGCATTGGTCAAAGCTGTTAGTGGCGGATTGCAATGTGGCAATTTCCTCACCCGAGTGAACGTAGTCACCGTAGCCTTTTTTGAAAATAATGCCTGCGGTGTAGTCGATTTTATCTCCAAGCTGAGCTCTACCAGCGCCCAAAAGCATAGAAGCTCTGCCAACGCCGTCTGCCATAATTCCCGAAATATATCCCTCGCTTTTTGCAACAAAGGATTTTTTGTAAGGTGATTCCAAAAGCTTACTTGGCTCTGAAATATAGGAGATATCACCGCCTTGGGCTAAAATCCATTCCTTCATTTTGTTTAATGCCAATCCGCCGGAAATGGCGTTTTTAACCATAGCTTTTGCCGACCCTGTGTCTAAATTTAAGGCAAGAGAAGCAATTTCTGTTGCTAAGGAAACGCAAAGCTCCGTCAGCCTTTGCTCACCTTTTCCCGAAAGAATCTGCACCGCCTCCCATACCTCGGTTCTGTTACCAACCGCAACGCCTAAGGGTATATCCATATCGGTAACTAAGGCGCGCATCCTTTTGCCAAAGCCCGTGCCGATTTTAACCATTGCTTTAGCAAGCTCCCTCGCGCTATCCACCGTTTTCATAAAAGCGCCGCTGCCACACTTTACATCCAAAACGATGTTGTGCGCCCCCGAGGCTAACTTTTTCGACATTATGCTGGAGGCGATTAGCGGGATAGAGTCAATGGTTGCGGTAACATCGCGAAGGGCATACAGCTTTTTGTCCGCAGGGGCAAGGTTGCCGCTTTGTCCAACCACGGAAATGCCGATTTTATCAACCTGGGTGAAAAACGCATCCGCGCTTTGCGATGAAATATAGCCTGTTAGGGACTCCAGCTTGTCAACAGTGCCGCCTGTAAAGCCAAGCCCTCTGCCCGACATTTTGGCAACCTTACAGCCAAGGGCGGCAACGATTGGAGCAACAATTAGGGTGGTTTTGTCCCCAACTCCGCCTGTGCTGTGCTTATCAATGCTTAACTCTCCAAATTGGGAAAGGTCAACGGTTTCACCGCTTTTTAGCATACATTCGGTCAGAAAATTTGTTTCGCTTTCATCCATTCCCTTTAGGCAAATCGCCATTAAAAGGGCGGACATTTGGTAGTCTGCAATTCTTCCGTCCATATAACCGTCAATTGTGAATTTGATTTCCTCATAGGATAGGGAAATCCCTTGCTTTTTCTTGGTTATAATATCGTAAATTCTCAAATTATCACCTGCTTATTTTATGTCTTTTGAGCCAAAGGAATTGGGAAAAAGCTGACCCAGTGTACAGATTTTATGCTCACTGCCGTTAAACAGCACAATTTCAAGACCGCTATCCGCAAGCTCGGAAAGAACCTGCCTGCAGGAGCCGCAGGGGTAGGTGAAATCCGTTATTTCCCCCTTGCCGCCAACTATTGCGATGGCGCAAAAGCCTCTTTTGCCATCTGATACCGCCTTTAGAAAAGCCACCCTTTCTGCGCAAACGGTTTCCCCATAGGATGCGTTTTCCACGTTGCAGCCTGTGTACATTTTTCCGTCACTGCACACAAGGCAGGCACCAACAGAGAAGCCTGAATAGGGGCAATATGCATTTTTCCTTGCGTCTGTGGCTTTGCTTATAATTTCTTGGTAATTTACCATTTTATTCACACTCCCTCGCCTTTTTTAGGATTTCATCAATGGACTCTGCGCAAATTTTATGCTCTGCGCCCAAAAGCTCTGCCACATAGTCGCCAATAACCGCGTAGGTGCTAAAGGTGCCCAAATTTACCCCCTTAGCATCCTTGCCCACGATTAAAAGCGGCACATACTCACGGGTGTGGTCCGTGCTTACATCTCCCGGGTCACAGCCGTGGTCGGCGGTGATAATTAAGGTATCATCATCCTTTAAGGATGAAAGGATGCTTGGCAAGTAACCGTCAAGGTCGCTTAGCGCCTTGGCATAGCCGTCAATATCATTCCTGTGGCCGTAAAGCATATCAAAGTCCACAAGGTTAATAAAGGCAAGACCGCAAAAGTCCTCATTTAATAGCTGAAGTGTTGCATCAATACCCTCCTTGTTCGAATGGGTGGGTATGTGGCGGGTTATGCCCTCGCCTGCGAATATATCATTGATTTTGCCAACCGCAATAACATCCAAGCCCTGCTCAAATAAGGCGTTTAAAACCGTTTTGCCTCTCGGCTTTAGGGAAAAATCACGCCTGCTTGCGGTGCGGACAAATTTGAGGTTTTCTGTCTTAAATGGGCGGGCAATTACCCTGCCGACCCCGTGCTCGCCCACAAGCATTTCTCTTGCAAGCTCGCAATATCTGTATAGCTCGTTTACAGGCACAACATCCTCGTGGGCGGCAATTTGGAACACACTGTCCGCGGAGGTGTATACAATCAGCGCCCCTGTGTCTATATGCTCCTGCCCGTAGTCCTCAATTACCTTGGTGCCCGAGTAGGGCAGGTTGCAAATAACGCGCCTGCCGCACAATGCTTCAAATTTGGAAATAACCTCTGAGGGGAAGCCCTTTGGATAGGTTGGCAATGGCTTTTCGGAAATTAAGCCTGCGATTTCCCAATGTCCAACGGTTGTGTCCTTACCCATTGATTTTTCTGCGCACCTGCCGTATGCGGCTATGGGATTTTCAGCTTTTTTTATGCAATCCACCCCGTCAATGTTACCAAGACCTAAGGAGATAAGGTTGGGAATTTTGAAAAAAGGGGACCCTGTGTTGCTTTTTAGTGTGTTTGCCCCCTCATCCCCAAACAGGTACGCGTCGGGGAGGTAACCAATGCCGAAGCTGTCTAAAACTATTAAAAATACTCTTTTCATAGTGAAATAGCGGTTTCAAGCGCCAAGGTCATCATATCCGTAAAGGTTTTTTGCCTTTCCTCGCTGCTTGTTGCCTCACCCGTTAGCAAATGGTCGGAAACTGTGCAAATGGCAAGGGCGTTTTTGCCAAGGCGAGCTGCGTTCATATACAGAGCCGCTGCCTCCATTTCAACCGCCATAACACCCATTTTGCCCCAGCCTGTGTCTGTATTGTCACTGTAAAAGGTGTCGCTTGAGAGCAAATTGCCAACATGGTGGCAAAGCCCCATTTCTTTTGCCTTTTCAACGCAGACGCTTAGGAGCTTGTAGCTGGCAATGGGCGCAAATGTGCCGTTTAAGCCGTATTGACTTGCGTAATTTGAGTTGGTGCAGGCGCCCATTCCGATAACGATGTCGCGAACCTTAATATTTTCCTGCATACCCCCTGCTGAGCCAACGCGGATAATGTTCTCAACCCCGTAGGCAGAGAACAGCTCAAAGGAGTAAATGCCAATTGAGGGCATACCCATTCCGCTTGCCATAACGCTGACGGGCACGCCCTTATATGTGCCTGTGTAGCCCTGTATGCCACGCACATTGTTTACAAGGCGGGGGCTTTCCAAAAAATTCTCGGCGATAAATTTTGCACGCAAGGGGTCACCGGGCATTAGCACCGTCTTTGCAAAGTCTCCCTTTTTTGCGCTTATGTGGGGAGTTGGGATATTAATAGCCATTTGCTTCTCCTCCTTTGTTCTTAATAATATTTACAATCCTGCTGGTGCCCAGCCTGCTTGCCCCTGCGTTAATAAACGCGGTGGCATCCTCAAGGCTTGAAATGCCGCCTGCCGCCTTGATTTTAACATTGCCTCCCACATTTTCCTTAAAAAGGACAATGTCCTCAAGGGTGGCGCCCCCTTTGGAAAAGCCTGTGGAGGTCTTGATGTAGTCAGCGCCGCTTTCGGTAACTATTTTGCACATCTTAACCTTTTCCTCATTCGTTAAAAGGCAGGTTTCGATAATAACCTTAAGGATTTTGTCGCCGCATACCGATTTTAGACAAGCAAGCTCATCCGCAATTTTTTCGTATCTTCCGCCCTTTAAATCTCCGATATTGATAACCGTATCTATTTCATCCGCCCCGTTTTCAATGGCGTTTTTTGCCTCAAAGCACTTAACCTCCTTGGTGGAGTAGCCGTTTGGAAAGCCGATAACGGTGCAAATCTTCAGCCTGTCCCCCACATATTCCTTCGCCTCCTTAACATACGAGGCTGGGATGCAAACGGAGGCGGTGGAAAACTCCATTCCCTCGTCACAGGTGCGGCGGATGTCCTCCCAGGTGGCATCCTGCTTTAAATATGTGTGGTCAACCCTTGATAAAATGTCCTTAAGCTCCATAAAAACCTCCGAAATATCTTTATATTATTATTTTATCATAAAATACCGTTCAATGCAACAAGTAAGCATTTGTTCGTGAAATTTGTTTAACTAAAAGCCGACCCTGCGGCAAAGCTTTGCCGCAGGGTCGGGTTGCGATTAAATCAATAATTTATCTTTTGAATGTGGGATGAATGGCTTATAGCTCGGGCACAATAAGACCGTAGCCCCCTGCCTTGCGCTTGTAAACAACGCAGGTTTCAAGGCTTTCCGCATCCTTGAATACGTAAAAATCGTGACCGACTAAGTTCATTTGCAAAATTGCCTCGTCAACACTCATTGGCTTAAACGGGAAGGTTTTAACCTTAATCTCGTCGTAGGACTCCTCCGCCAAGTCCGGGTACTCCGCATCAAGCATATCGAAGCCCTCAGCCCTAATCCTCTTTTGCAGCCTTGTCTTGTTTTTTCTTATTTGACGCTCAAGGGCATCAATTGCGCGGTCAACTGAGGTGGCAAAGGACTCGCTTGCCTCCTCAGCTCTGAACACAAAGCCCTGTGAACGGATAGTTACCTCAACCTTTTCAAGCTCGTTCGGCATAGAGAAGGTAATGTCCATCTCTGCCTGGTCGTTAAAGAATTTGTCAAACTTGGATAGCTTCTTTTCCGCCATCTCCTTTACTGCGTCGAAAACTCTCATTTGTCTTGCTGTGAAATTCATCTTCATAGTAACACCTCGCGTGTGAATGATTCAAAGGGTTATCCTTTGTAAATCTATTATAGCACACTTTGTTGTGAAAATAAATAGTTTTCAAGTAAAAAAATTGAATTTTTTGTGTAAACTGTCTAAAATAAGCGTGAAAACTTAAAAAATGTTGTTTTTTTGCGAAAATGGGAAAGATATTAAAAAAAGCATACAAAAATGGTGTAATTTGTTTGACTTTTCTATAATATTATGGTATACTATTCTTTGTTGAATATTGGGAATTGGGAGGTTGCTATGAAAAATGCAATTGTAGGTCAGTCCGGTGGTCCAACCTCTGCTATCAATGCCACGCTTCGCGGTGTTGTTCAAGGCTTCGTTAAGAGGGGCGGCACGGTTTTCGGTATGCATAACGGCATACAGGGCTTGCTTGATGAGGATATTGTTAATTTGGAATATCTAAAGGGAGAAGCTCTTACCCTCCTTTCAAAAACTCCTGCGGCGCACTTGGGCTCCTGCCGTATGCGCCTGCCCGATGACCTTTCTCAGCCCGTTTACAACAAGATTTTTTCGATTTTTGAAAAATACAATATTGGATATGTTTACTATATCGGCGGCAATGATTCAATGGATACCGTGGATAAGCTTAGCCGCTATGCCAAGATAAATTCTGTTGACGTTTGCATAATCGGCGTGCCGAAAACCATAGATAATGACTTGGTTTTAACCGACCATACCCCGGGCTACGGCTCCTGCGCAAAGTATGTGGCAGGCACTGTGTGTGAGCTTGATTTGGATGTTTCCGTTTACACAAAGCCAAGCGTTACAATCCTTGAGGTTATGGGTCGTGAGGCGGGCTGGATTGGTATGGCAGCCGCCTTGCCAAAGTACCTTTTGGGCAGGGGCAGTGACCTTGTTTATTTGCCCGAGGGGGACTTTTCCTGCGATAAGTTTTTAAGCGATGTGGAAAAATTGCTTTCCCGTCAAAATAGCCTGCTTGTTACCGTTAGCGAGGGCGTGCCCGCCTATGAAAGGGTTGGAGATATGGATGTGTTCGGTCACGCCGTGTCGCTGTCCGGCTGTGGCGCTTACCTTTCTAAAATGGTTAAGGAAAGGCTTAAGTGCAAGTCAAGGGCGGTGGAGCTTAGCTTGACCCAAAGGTGTGCAGGTCACCTAACCTCCCGCACGGATATTGAGGAGAGTGTTCGCTTGGGTGAGTTTGCATCGTCCCTTGTTGGGGTTGAGTTCAACGGCTCAATGGTGGCAATGGTGAGAAAAGCGGGGGATGTGTACGGTGTTGACTTTACCTGTGTTCCTGCCTCGGAGGTTGCCAACAGGGTTAAGAAAGTCCCCGTTGATTTTATAAATGATGAACAGAATTTTGTAACACAAAGGTGTATCGATTATGTTTCTCCGCTTATCGTTGGAGAAATTGATTTGGAATATGTAATGGGCATGCCTAAGTACCTAAGATGACGGAGGGAAAATTATGTATAAAATAGGCTTTGATAATGAAAAATATCTTAAGCTCCAATCCGAAAAAATTATGGAGAGGATAAACAAATTCGGCGGCAAGCTTTACCTTGAGTTTGGCGGCAAGCTCTTTGATGACTTCCACGCTTCAAGGGTGCTGCCCGGCTTTGCGCCCGACAGCAAGATTAGGATGCTTACCCAGCTTAAGGACCAGGCGGAAATAATTATCGCCGTTAATTCGGCGGATATTGAAAAGAACAAGGTCCGCGGTGACCTTGGCATCACCTATGACCTTGATGTTCTCCGTTTAATTGACGCTTTCCGCGGCTTCGGGCTGTATGTCGGCAGTGTTGTGCTGACAAGATACGCCCCCACACAAAGCGTTGAGGTGTTCAAAAATAAGCTTGAAAAGCTTGGCATCAAGGTGTATAGGCACTACGATATTAAAAACTACCCCTACGATATTGAGTACATAGTTAGCGATGAGGGCTACGGTAAGAACGATTATATCGAAACCGAGCGCTCCTTGGTTGTTGTTACCGCCCCGGGTCCGGGTAGCGGAAAGATGGCGACCTGCCTGTCACAAATTTACCACGAGTACAAGAAGGGAGTTAAGGCGGGATACGCAAAGTTTGAAACCTTCCCAATATGGAACCTGCCCCTGTCCCACCCTGTTAATGTGGCGTATGAGGCGGCAACCGCTGACCTGAACGATATTAATATGATTGACCCCTTCCATCTGGAGGCGCACGGTCAAACCGCCGTTAACTATAACCGTGATGTGGAGATTTACCCTGTGCTTCGCGCTATGTTTGAGGGTATTATGGGCGAGTGTCCGTATAAGTCCCCAACGGATATGGGTGTTAATATGGTTGGCAACTGCATCGTTGATGATGAGGCGGTAAGGGAAGCGGCTAACAATGAAATTATAAGAAGATACTATAATGCGCTCTGCCAGCAGAGAAAGGGCAATATGTGCGAGGAGGAGATTAACAAAATTAAGCTCCTGATGAACCAAAGCTCCATTAATGCAAAGCAGAGAAAATGCATACAGGCTGCCCTTGACAGAGCCGTTGAGACAGACGGTCCTGCGGCGGCAATTGAGCTATGCGACGGCAGAATTGTAACAGGAAAGACCTCCTCCCTTTTGGGTGCGTCAAGCGCTGTGCTTATTAACGCAGTTAAGGTGCTTGCAGGCATCGATAAGGAAATAGACATTATTTCACACGATGTTTTGGAGCCTGTTCAAAGATTAAAGGTTGAAAACCTTGGCAACCATAACCCAAGGCTTCATACAGACGAGGTTTTAATTGCTCTGGCAATCACCGCCGCAAGCAGTGAAAAGGCAAAGCAAGCAATGGATTGCTTGAAGGAGCTAAAGGGCGCAGAGCTACATTCCTCAGTAATTCTGTCCCCCGTAGATGTTGCCACCTTTAGAAAGCTTGGTATAAATCTCACCTGCGAGCCTGTATATCAAACCAAAAAACTATTCCACGGCTGATTTCGAAGCCAATAAGCTTCGTATTTCTGTGTTGCAAAATTTCCCAAGACCTCGACGTACACTAAGTACGACATCGGCCTTGGGAAATTTTGCGTCTTGAAATACTTGCTTCTTGGCTCCGAAATCTGTGCGGAAAATGGAGTTTGCGTGTAACTGATAGTCGGTGTTATACTGTGTTGCTCCTCTACAGTGACCTCGACTATCGTAAAGATAGCCTTCGCCCCCTGTCTGCGGTGCGCCTTGAAATGCTTGCTTCTTCCATACGAAATCCTTGCGGAAAATGGAGTTTGCGTCTTGAAATGCTTGCTTCTTGGCTCCGAAATCCGTGCGGAAAATGGAATTTGCGTGTAACTGATAGTCGGAGTTATACTGCGTTGCTCCTCGACAGTGACCTTGACTATCGTAAAGATAGCCTTCGCCATAATATGACGGGGTCCCCAAGCAGCTCTTTAGTAGGCTTGGGGTTCACGGTGTGCGTCTTGAAATACTTGCTTCTTCCATCCGAAATTTGTGCGGAATTTGAAGCCGTATTTTTGGCTTCAAGGTGTTACAGATAAATATAAAAAAGCCTTCTCCTTGCGGAGAGGGCTTTTTGTGTTAGTTGATAGTGCTTGCTTTTTCGTCTAAGATTTGCTCGATTTGGTGTTTTATGCCCAAGTGCTCATCTAAGGACAGGTCAGGGTCCTTTTCAAGCAAGAGCCTTGCGCTTTCAAAGGCGGAGTGGACAAGCTGGGTGTCTGTGCAGGATTTGGCAATATCCAAGCCCGCATCTCCCGATTGGCGGATGGAGGAGCCTTGGGAGAAGAAGTCACCGGGGCCACGCATTTGCAAATCTTTTTCCGCAATTGTGTAGCCGTCATAAATGGTTTTCATAATATGGAGGCGCTCTTTAGATTTTTCGCCCTTACTGTCCGAAACCAGGACACAGTATGATTGGGAGCTTCCTCTGCCAACCCTGCCACGGAGCTGATGAAGCTGGGAAAGTCCGAAGCGTTCTGCGTTTTCCACAATCATAAGCGTTGCGTTTGGCACATTAACGCCAACCTCAATAACCGTTGTGGAAACAAGAACATCGATGCCTCCGCTTGCAAATTCCATCATTATGATATCCTTATCCTTTGGCTTTAGCTTGCCGTGGATAAAGGAAATGCTAAGGTCGGGGAAAACCTCTGTTTGCAGCCTTTTTGCATATTCAACAGCCGCCTTTAGAGGTGGCTCGTTGTCCTCAAGAGCTAAGGTGAAGGGGTCGTAGTCTGCGGCGTTGTCCATATCCTCGCGTTGCTTTTCCTCGACAGTTGGGCAAACGATATAAACCTGGTGTCCCTCACTTGCTTGCTTCCTTATAAAAGCGTTAAGTCGGTCACGGTAGCCCTCATCAACCACATATGTGGAAACGCGCTTTCTACCCGGGGGCATTTCATCAATTAAGGAAATGTCAAGGTCGCCGTATATCATAAAGGAAAGGGTTCTTGGAATAGGTGTAGCGCTCATAACAAGGGTGTGGGCGCTCATACCCTTTTCGCTCAATGCTGCCCGTTGCTTTGCGCCAAAGCGATGCTGCTCATCGGTTATGGCAAGGGCTAAATTGTTAAACTCAACAGTGCCCTGTATAAGGGCGTGGGTACCTATTACAAGCTTGGTTTCACCTGACTTTAGGCGACCCAGTGTCTCTCTTTTGGCTTTTTGAGGCGTCGAGCCTGTCAAAAGCTCGCATCCTATGCCAAGCTTCTCAAACAGTGGGCACAAGTCCTCAAAGTGCTGAAGGGCAAGAATTTCCGTTGGCGCCATAAGCGCGCATTGGTATCCGTTTTTGCAAACTATATAGGCGGCGGCAGAAGCGCAGAGGGTTTTGCCGCTACCCACATCTCCAACCACAATTCTGTTCATTGGAATACAGGATTTTGTGGCACCCTGTGGATGAATATCCATAATTATCTCGCTAATTGCCTTCATCTGCGCCCTTGTTGGAGAATAGGGAAACAGGGACAAAAACGGGGTGATGTCCGTATCCTCTATGACAGGCGCTGATTTTGTCCTCTGCACGCTTTTCATTTTCGAAAGCGAAAGGGCAAAGCAGAACAGCTCATCAAAGGTTAAACGGCGTATGGCGGCGTTTAACCCCTCTGTGCTTTCGGGTCTATGCACATTGCGTAACGCGTAGCCTAAGGTACAGAGCTTGTTTTGATTTCTTATTTCACTTGGTAAATTATCTACTAAAAATGAGGGCAAATTGTCTACCGCCTCCGAAATCAGCTTGGAAAGCTGCTTTTGGTTCAGCCCTGAAAAAAGAGGGTAAACGGGAACAAGTGGGGCAAGCGCTTTCGTTTGTAAAATCGGCTCGTAAGATGGGGAATTCATACACAGGGTCCGCTTTTCTTTGACAATTTTGCCCCAAAAGCGGAAGGTTGCACCCACGGTGAAGACATCCTTTAGGTAGTTTTGGTTAAAATATGTTATTTGAACCACGCCTGTTTCATCAAAGGCACGGAGCTTCATAATGTTCATTCCGCGGCGTATCATTGCCACCTTGGGCTCACTTGCAATTGTCAGCACATAGGAGTGGAAGGCGTTATACGAGGAAGCATCGTCAACATTGCGTATATCTCCCCTGTTTTGATATGCTCTTGGCAGGTGGTAAATAAGGTCCTTTACGGTAAAAAGCCCACCGGAGTGTAGATATTTTTCGGTTTTTTCCCCAACTCCGTACAGCGCCTTAACGGGTGTATCAAAATTCAAAGCCTATTCCTCCTTCTTGAAGCTTTAAAAACAAAACCGTGGTGGTGCCACGGCTTTGAATATTTGTGATTATAGACCTAAAACAGCTGCGCCTACGATGCCTGCGTCGTTGCCAAGCTCAGCAATCTTGATCTCGGTTTGCGGTGAAACGCCTGTTTTTGTGTATGTCTGCTCGAAAACAGCCTCCTTAAGCGGAACGAGGAGATAATCCTTCTCGCCGCAAACGCCGCCGCCGATTGAAAGAACATTTGGTTGGAAAATGTTGATAATGCTTGCAATGCCGCTGGCAAGATAGGAAATGTACTCATCAACAATCTCCTTACCAACCTCGTCACCCTGCTTCATAGCTGCGAAGGCAACCCTTGCGTTGCAGTTGTCGATATTACCGCCGATTAAGTCCTCGATAGCGGTTTTTCTGCCCTCTTGTCTTGCCTTTAGCACATGCTCCTTGGTCATATCTGTAAGACCTGTTGCAGAGCTGTATGTTTCCCAGCAACCGCGCCTGCCGCAAGAGCACTGCTTACCGTCCTTTTCAATAACAACGTGTCCAAGCTCAGCGCCTGCGTGATTGAAGCCTGAGTAAACCTTGCCGTCAAGAACAATGCCGCCGCCAAGACCTGTGCCAAGCGTAATCATAACTGAGAACTTGGTGCCGCGGGCTGCACCTGCAATTGCCTCAGCCTTAGCTGCCGCATTTGCATCGTTTTCAATATAAACCTTGGAAACTCCAAGATATTCCTTTAACAAATCGGCAATTGGGAAATTTTTGAACGGTAGGTTGTTTGCGTATTCAACAACACCTGTGTCGGAGTTGGCAGTACCCGGGGTAGCAATGCCTGCATAGGCAATATCGTCAAGGGTCAAGCCACAGTCGGCAATAAGGCCGCGACAAAGCTCCGCCATATCCTTAATGATGAGCTTGCCGTCACGGTTTGCAAGCGTGGGTGTGCTTTTCTTCTTTACGATTTCATACTTATCGTTAACAATGCCGGCAGCAATGTTTGTGCCGCCCAAATCAATACCTAAATAATACATAGTAGTTTGTCCTCCCATAGTTTTCTACCCTAATTATACCCATAATTACAATAATTGTCAAGGAAAAAATGGAAAAAACGGCACCAAAACCCCACTTCGACCCTGCCAAAAAATCGAGCTGATTTTTGTGCAATTTGCACAATGTGTAGAAAATTTTATTATAATGCACAAAATATAGATAAAGCCTTGTGGCGCTTGGAATTATTTAGGTAAAAATTTTTTTGCGCTTTAACAAAACTCTGAAACCGATTTGAAAAAAGCCCCTTGTTTTTCCAAAAATTGAAGACTTGGGCAACTAAGTTGTACAAATTGTGCAAAATAGCAACTTGACTTTATTATATTTTTGTGCTAAAATTGTCACATAAAACTATATTATATAGATATGCCTCGATCGCTTCCGAGGCATAACGAATTAAAATGGAGGATTTCTTATGAAAACAAAGGCGAAAAGAATGTTAGCTTTGCTTCTTGCTATTGTTATGCTGCTTCCCGTGGCAACAGTAGTCAGCGCGGCTGACAGTGCAGAAAACACCGATGTTTCTGCACCCTCTATTTCGGATGTCAGCGATATCTTAAATATGCTGACCTACTCCGAATATAGGGCAAAGTACGCAGGCTATGGCAAGGGCTCGGGAGATATTGAGGTTGCCATTAAGAACAATGTGTACGTTGTCGGTGATACCGAAAGCAAGATTGTGCCTACGCCGAACTACGGTGAGGAGGGCAATAAGGCTGAGGGTATTTATGTACCTGAAACAGGTACAATCAGCTGGGAGGTTGAGGTGCCAAAGGACGGTAACTACACGGTTGAAATCGTGTATTGCCAGGTTGGCAACAAGACAAACTCCATTGAGCGTATCTTCTACATCAACGGTCAGGTTCCTTTCTCCGAGGCGCGTTCAGTCGTTCTCACAAAGGTATGGACCTACGACTATAAGTACGACAAGGATGGCAATATCACCTTTGAAAGGGAGGATATGGGCAACGGTGAGTTAGGTAACGACATCCGTCCAAACGTTATCCAAAGCCCTCAGTGGATTACATATTCCATTAAGGATGCAAACGGATATTATGCTGACCCATTTGAATTCTATTTCAGGGAGGGTACAAATACCATTTCCTTGGAGAGCCAAAGAGAGCCGATTGTAATTAAGTCAATTACACTCCGCCCTGCAAAGGAGCTTCCTTCCTATAAGCAGTATCTTGAGCAGCTTAAGAAGGACAAGGGAGTTACCCCAAGCAATAACAAGGGCTCAAGCGTTATTAAGATTGAGGCTGAGGCTCCCGATTTTGTTTCTGCTGTAACTATGTACCCTGTAAATGATAGAACTTCCTCTATCACCAGCGGCTTGACAGGTGAGCAGGACCATGTTTACACCAAGCTTAACACAGCGGGTAAGGAAAAGTGGCAGAATGTTGGCGAATGGATGGAATATACCATTGATGTTGGCGCAAGCGGCTTCTACTCCTTGGCTGTAAGATACAAGCAGGCACTCCTTTCGGGTATGTATGTATCAAGAAGGGTGTATGTTGACGGCAAGGTTTTATTTGATGAGGCGAATAACTGCCGCTTCCCATATACGGATAGCTGGAGCACCACATATTTGACAGACGGCTCCGAGGTTCCGTTCCAATTTTATTTGGAAAAGGGCAAGCACACCATTAGATTAGAGGTTAGCTTGGGCGAAATGGCAAGCATTGTACAAAAGGTTAGTACATCACTTGCTAATATTAACGCGTGCTATCTTGAAATATTGAAGCTTACAGGCTCTACCCCTGACGCAAACCGTAACTACGGCTTTGCAAGGGTAATGCCGGATGTTCTTAACACAATGGTTGAGGAGTCAATCATTCTTAAGGGCGTGTATGACGAGCTTGTAAAGGAAGCGGGTAAGGGTGAAAAGACCTCTACCATTGAGCAGATTTACCTGCTCCTTGAAAAAATGGGACAGGACGAGAACGAGATTGCGGGCAACCTAAGCTCACTCAAGTCCCACATCGGTTCCTTGGGTACTTGGATTAACAGTGTTAAGACTCAGCCACTCCAGGTTGACCACTACACTGTACAAAATGTTGAAAAAGAGCTGCCTGAAGATGAAGCGAACTTCTTTGAGTCACTCTGGTTTGAAATTAAGCTGTTCTTTGCAAGCTTCTTTACAGACTACAGTGCTATCGGTGGCGGTGACGGTGAAGGCGAAGGCGGCAACCGTATCCAGGTTTGGGTCGTTACAGGCCGTGACCAAGCGCAAATCATAAGAAATCTTGTTGATAATAAATTTACTCCGCAGAGCGGTAAAACAATTGAGGAAAAGGTCCATGTTGACCTAAAGCTTGTTTCGGGCGGTACATTGCTGCCTTCCGTTTTGGCAGGCGTTGGACCTGACGTTTCCTTGATGGAATCAAGCACAATGATTATTGACTATGCCTTGCGTAATGCGGTTGTTCCGCTTAACAAGTTTATGTCAACTCAGAAAAACCCCGGTGACACGGTTCAGCTAACAGAGGAGGAAAAGGCAAACAGCATTCTTTCCGCATTCCCTAAGGCGGCTGTCGTTCCGTTGACACTCTATAACTACAATTCCAAGACAGGTAAGACTGACGAGATTATCTACGGCTTGCCTGACTCACTCACCTTCTCTATGATGTTCTACCGTAAGGACGTTTTGGCATCCCTTGGCTATACCATTGACGATATCAAAACATGGGATGACCTTTTGTCAATCCTTCCTATCCTTCAGTACAACAACATGGAAATAGGTATTGCAAACGATATTTATACATTTATTTATCAAAGCGGATATGAGGCGTATAAGGACAACGGTATGCGAATTAACTTTGACGACCGCGGAGTTCTTGATGCGTTTACAAAGCTTTGTAACCTGTATACACAGTATTCACTGCCGTATCAGTTCGACTTTGCAAACCGCTTTAGAACAGGTGAAATGCCAATCGGTATTTCCGCATACACAACCTGTAACCAGCTTGCAATCTTCGCATCCGAGCTTTCGGGTCTTTGGGGCTTTGTGCCATTGCCCGGCTTTGAGGTTACGGATGAGTACGGCAATGTTATGTACGATGAAGACGGCAACAGGATGATAAACAACACCTCCATGGCAACAGTTACCGGCTGCGTAATGCTTGACGGCTGTGACAATGAGGAGGCGTCCTGGAAGTTTATGCAGTGGTATGTAAGCGATGAGTTCCAGGTTGACTATTCCGATGAAATCGTTTCCATCGTTGGTATTGCATCAAGACCTGCAACCGCAAACAGGGCAGCCCTTGAGGAGCTTCCTTGGACATCTGAGGAGTGGGCAAACATCGACAAGCAGTTCGATATGCTTGGCGCCGTTCCAAACCACCCGGGTAGCTACTACCTTGCCCGTTATGTCAGCTTCGCGTTCTTGGCAGCTTACAACGAGGGTAAGGACCCTGCCGACGCGCTTCTTTCCTATGTTCCTACTATTAATAAGGAAATAACGAGAAAGCGCCAAGAGTTCGATATGGAAACATACAAAGAAAAGAAAAAGTGATTTTCACTGTAATACTATTATAAAGGAGAGAAACTGTAAATGGACGATCGTAAAGATTTAAACGAACAAGAAGCAGTTGAAGTAAAAGAAGATTTACAAGTTAATAGTGTTGTTGATGAAAATCAAGAGGTAACTGAAAACAATACTGAGGCTGTAAATGATTCAGAGGCTGAAAAGCCTTCAAAGCCCAAAAAGAAAAAGGCAGTGGCGAGAAAGGATATGACCTGGGGTCAGTGGACCTGGCACGAGATGAAGAGAAATAAGATAGCTTATCTTATGATAGCTCCCTTTATGTTCGTGTTCATCCTTTTCACCGTTTTCCCTGTTGTTCTTTCCTTGGTGCTCAGCTTTACAAACTTTAACATGCTTGAGATGAACTGGGATATGTTCATCGGTATCGGCAACTATACAAGGCTGTTCTTTGAGGACGATATCTTCCTCCTCGCTTGCAAGAACACACTTGTGTTTGCTATGATTACAGGACCTGTGTCCTACATCCTTTCTTTCTTGGTTGCTTGGTTTATTAACGAGCTTTCACCAAGACTGAGGGCTATTGTAACACTTGTCTTCTATGCACCGTCAATTTCCGGCTCCGTATACCTCATTTGGGCAACCTTGTTCTCAGATGACGCGTACGGCTGGGTAAACGGTGTTCTGCTTGACCTTGGCTTGATTGACAGTGCAATCCTATGGTTCCACGATGAAAACTACGCAATGACCCTTTGTATCGTTGTTGCGCTGTGGATGTCCTTGGGTACTGCCTTCCTTTCATTCATTGCCGGCTTGCAGACAATTAACAAGAGCCTGTTTGAGGCGGCAGCCGTTGACGGCATTAAGAACAGGTGGCAGGAGCTTTGGTTTATTACCTTGCCAATGATGAAGCCACAGCTTATGTTCGGTGCGGTTATGGCTATCACCGGCTCCTTCGGCTTCGGCGGCGTAGTTACCGCGCTTTGCGGCTTCCCGTCAGTTAACTATTCTTGTCATACAATTATGCACTGTCTTGAGGACTACGGTTCACAGCGTTGGGAGGTTGGTTACGCCTCGGCAATTGCCTTTGTGCTGTTTATGATAATGATAGGAGCGAATACGCTCGTAAATAAAATGCTATCGAAGGTGGGACAATAATATGCAAAAAATGAGAGTTAGAAATCATCAGGTTGTCCTTAACCGTTCGGTAGGAGGCGACGCAGGAATTGCATTCTTCCTTATTATAATGGGTGTGTTTATGTTCCTGCCTATGTACTATGTTATTATTCAGTCCCTTAAGCCACTGGATGAGCTGTGGATGTTCCCACCAAGGTTTTATGTTCAGCACCCAACGGGCAAGAACTTTGGAGATTTGTTCACACTTTTGAGTGACTCTTGGGTTCCCTTCTCAAGGTACATATTTAACACAGTATTTATCACAGCTATGGGTACATTCGGTAACCTTTTGTTCTCATCCTTAGCTGCGTATGCAATTTCAAAAATCCCGTTCCCGGGTCGTAAGGGCTGCTTCTGGATTATCCAAAAATCCCTTATGTTTACATCAACCGTTACAGCAATTGCAAACTTCTTGACCCTTTCCACATTGGGACTTATGGACAACCTGTTTGCACTTATCATCCCTGCGTGGGGCTCCTCTATGGGTCTTTACCTTATGAAGCAGTTTATGGACTCCTCAATTTCAGACGACGTGCTTGAAAGCGCCCGTCTTGACGGCTGCAGCGAGTTCAGAACCTTCTGGGTTATCGCAATGCCTATGGTTAAGCCTGCGTGGTTGACGCTAATTATTTACTCATTCCAGGGACTATGGAATACAGGCTCGTCACAGTACATCTTCAGTGAACAGCTAAAGACACTTAACTACGCAATCAGCCAAATTACCGCAGGCGGTATTGCCCGTGCAGGTGCTTCCGCTGCCGCAACAGTAATTATGATGATTGTACCAATCCTTGTATTCGTTATCTCACAGAGTAACATTATTGAAACAATGGCGTCCAGTGGTATGAAGGATTAAGGAGGGCATATGAAAAAGAAATTAACAAGAATTTTCGTGTTTATGTGTGCCCTTATGCTGCTCCTTCCCATAGGACTTAATGCGGCAATACCGTACTCCACATATACATATTCAATTGACGGCTTAGTGCTTGATTCACCTGATGCGTATGTGCCAAGCGGTAACAGTGCCCACACATTTATTACAATGGGCCTTGACAAGGACTTGAATGCTCCCTCGGACGTTGAGTCTGACAAGGCAGGTAACATCTTTATAACCGATAAGGGTAACAACAGAATTGTAGCCCTTGATAAGTTCTATAAGCTTAAGAACAACGGTTATATCGAAGGCTTTATCAACTCCGACGGTGTTGAGGACTCCTTCAACACCCCGACAAGCACCTTTGTTGTTGACAACGGTGATTACAGGGGACTTTATGTTTGTGACAAGGGTAACAAGCGTATCGTTGTTTTTGACCCCGAAACACTTGAGTTTATCCGCATTATCGACCAGCCAAAGTCTGAGCTTATAGATAGCTACGACCCTGTTAGCTGTGTTGTTGATAAGTACGGTAGAATTTATGTGGCTTCGGGCATGACCAAGAACGGTATTTTGGTTATGACCTCAAACGGCGAGTTCATTAACTTTATCGGCGCGCCAAAGGTTGTTGTTGAGGGTCTTGCGGCAATCCTTGCCCTTATCGCCCCTGCGGCGGTTGAAACAGGTAACACACCTACAACCTATTCAAATTTGGAGCTTGATACAACAACAGGCGAGTTCGTATACGGTACTATCATTTTCCCGGAGGAATATGAGCAGAACCAGCTTGACGGTATTACAAGTAAGGCAAGTGAATATTCACCTGTAAGGCTTTTGAATGCAAACGGTACAGATATTATGAAGCGTAACGGCTTCTTTGCCCCTGCGGGTGAGGTTGCGGTTGAGCTTAACACATTGGTAACCGCCTCCAACAAGAATGCGCCAAGGGGTGTATCCAACATTAAGGATATCTCCAGCGGTCCTGACGGGGTTTGGTCCATCATTGATACAAAGCGTTCAAAGGTTTACACCTATGATAACGACGGTAACCTTTTGTACATTTTCGGTGACAAGGGTAGCCAGTTCGGTAACATCGAAACCGCAACCGCCATTACATATCAAATGGTTGGTGATGACCCTAATATCGTTGTGCTTGACGCAACAAACCGTTCCTTCACCGTTTACAGAAGGACAGAGTATGCGGAGCTTTTAAGCGGCGCTATAAAGCTCCAAAACGAGAGGCGCTATGACGAGGCGGCGAATGAGTGGAACAAGGTTCTTGCAAGAAACAATAACTTTGACACTGCATATGTTGCAATGGGTAAGGCGCTTTACCGTGCAGGCGATTTTGAAAAGGCAATGGAGTACTTCCAAAATGCCTACGATACAGAGAACTACGCAACCGCCTTCAAGGAGGTTCGTGCGGACATAATGGAGGAGTGGTTCGTCCTCGTTATAGTTGCGATTGTTGCTGTGCTTATCGTTTTTGTTAAGCTTATGGGCTGGGTTGGCAGAGTTAACAAGCGCGCTGCGGTTAAGGCAGGAAAGAGAACATATATTGAGGAATGCTTCTTCGGTATGCACCTAATTTTCCATCCGTTTGACGGATATTGGGATTTGAAGCACGAGAAGCGCGGCTCAATTAGGGCATCAATTACATTTATTGCTCTTACAATTCTTGCATTCTATTATCAGTCCGTGGGTCAGGGCTACTACCACAATCCACAGGGCATAACAAGCACCATCTTTTCACAGATGGCGTCAGTGTTCATCCCATTCATTCTGTTTGTAGTTTCCAACTGGTGCTTCACCACCTTGTTTGACGGTGAGGGTAGCTTTAAGGACATCTTTATGGCAACCTCATACGGCTTGTATCCGCTTCCGCTGTTCATTGTTATTTCCACTCTTCTCACCAATGTTTTGGTTGGCACAGAGGCGCAGATTACAACAATGATAGTTGCAATTGCGGCTATTTGGATGGCGTTCTTAGTTATCATCGGTATGCAGGTAACCCACGACTATTCAATGGGTAAGAACATTCTTACAATTATCGCAACAATAGTAGGTATGGTATTCATTATGTTTATCGTGCTTCTATTCACATCACTAATTTCTAAAATGGGCACATTTGTAACAACCATTACAAGTGAGCTAAGCTATAGGTAAGGAGGACCGTTAGTTATGAAAAAGAGAATATTAGCGGCCATTCTTGCCGTGCTTATGCTGCTTCCCTTTGCGCTTGGCGTTTTCGCCGCTGAGGAAAGCACAGATGTTAAGATACCCGATTACACAAAGCAATCATATGCCTCCAAGGCTGCCAAGCTTGCCACAATGGAGCAGTGCGGCACAAGCCCTGACGGTAATATGATTATGTATTACGACAGGTATTCAGGCGAGTTCGGTATCAAAAACCTTAAGACAGGGGATATTGTCCTGTCTAACCCATATGACATTAGCAGCAGCTCATTGCTTATGAGAGAAATGCCATACGCGCTCTCTCAGCTTGACTTGACATTTACATCTAAGTCGGGCGGCACATCAAAAACATTGCATAGCTACAGTGACTGCTTTGCGGTTAACAGGGCGCTTTACAAGATATTCCCGCTTGCAAGCGGAAACGGCATCCGTGTTGACTATGTTCTTGGTGAGCAGGAAAAGAGGCTCTTAATTCCTAATAAGATTAGGGTTGAGGACTTTGAGGCTTTACTTGAAATGATGAAGGGCGGCGAGGCTATCCTTGCCGAGGCCGAGTATCAGCTTAGGAAAAACCTTAAGGAGGGTGCCCCTGAACCAACCGAGGAGCAAATTGCAGCAAAGGCTGACGAGCTTTACGAAAACATCAGGTTCCAAATTCTTGGTGGATATATGAAGTACGGTAAGCCAAGTGACAAGTACGGTATTTCCGAAACCCAGTCCAAGATTGGTATTAAGGAATACCCAATTGCTGCAACACACACAATTTATGTAATTAAGTCAGCAGGCTCGGGCTCGGGTACCAACAGGTCTATTGAAAGCTACCTAAAGAAATACTGCGGCTTGAAGGAAGAAGAGCTTAAGAAGTACATTGACGATGCCTATAAGACCGTTGAGGAAAAGGGTATTGACGACTTCTCCACAGAGGACAGACCAAGGTTTGATATCACAGCGACATATATGGTTACAAACGAGGGCCTTGTTGCAACAGTTGATATGGCAAGCCTAAAGTATGATGAAACAAAGTACACAGTTAACTCTGTTACACTTCTTCCATACTTTAACGCAGCACACGCTTCTCATTCGCTTCCTGCAGGCAAAAGCGGCTCAATTACCGACTGTGATAAGGGCTACACCTTTATCCCTGACGGCAGCGGCGCTCTTGTAAGGTTTGAGGACCTTTTTGCAGAAAATAACAAGCAGGTTAAGTTTGAGAACGAAATGTACGGTAACGACTATGCATATTATCAGGTTAAGACAAAGAACTCTGAGAATATGACAATGCCTGTTTTCGGCTTGACAAACGAAACAGAAAAGACAGGCTTCTTAGCGGTTATCGAGGACGGTGACGCATTGTCAATCGTTACATCTAACCACTCAACAGCATACCATTCAATTTATACAACCTTCAAAATCACCCCAAGTGATGAGTATGACTTGGCAGATGCCTTCTCGGGCGGTGCAACCTCCTCTAAGGTTATCGGCATTAATGCATCCAAGATTTATAAGGGTGAGTGCAAGGTTAGCTACAAGCTCTTGGTAGATGACGAGGTTGCCGCTGAGGCAGGCTTGGAATCTGATGAGTACTACCAAAACTCCTATGTAGGTATGGCAAAGTGCTACAGAGAATACCTACAGGAAATGGGCGCTCTTACAAAGCTTACAAGCAAGGACATTAACAAGGACTTCACAAAGGTGTTCCTTGAAACCTTTGGCTCAATCGAGGTTGAGGAGAAGATTGCAACCTTCCCTGTTACTGTAAGCAGAGAGCTAACCACATTTACTGACATTAAGGATATTTATAAGGAGCTTGCATCTGCGGGTGTTAAAAATCCTTCCTTTATATTAAAGGGATATACAAACGGCGGCTTGCTCTCCACCTACCCCTGCGATATGGATTGGGAGGATTCCGTTGGCGGTACTGACGGTCTTGTTGACCTGCTCAGCTACGCCTCCAAAAACAACTTTGATGTAATTCCCGATGTTGACTTTAGCTATTCATATGCTAACAGCTTCTTCAGTGATTACAGCAACGAGGACCACGGCTTAAGAACTCTTGATAACAGATATTCTACAAAGAGAACATACTATGCGGCAACACAAACCTTTGAAAGAACAGGCGGCGTTGCGGTATCAAGCGCATCCTTTGCGGATATGTATGCGCTCTTCTATGAGTCAATCTCAGAGTTTAACATTTCATTCCTCGCAGTTAGGAGCTTGGGCTCTGACCTTAACTCCGACTTTAATGAGGATGATTACTACGACAGAGAAGCATCTAAGGACAATGTTGTTGCAATGCTTAAGCTCTTAAAGGGTGAAAACGGTAACAAGTCCTTCAAGCTTGTGCTTGATGCAGGTAATGCATATGCAACACCTTATGCGGATGCAATTCTTTCCGTTTCTCTTGACAGTAGCCGTCGTAGTGAGATGAGTGAGAGTGTTCCGTTCTTCGGTATGGTTTACCACGGCTCGGTTGAGTTTGCCGGTAACGCCTTTAATATGGAGGGCGACACTGACTTTGCTTTCTTGAAGGCTATTGAAAACGGTGCGGTTCTTTACTTCACCATTGCAAAGCAGAATGTTGAGCTTCTTAAGTTCGACCCTGTTTACAACAAGTATTATTCCGTTAGCTATGATAACCTTAAGGACACAATTAAGACAACCTACGCTAAGTACAACGAGGCAATGAAGGATGTTCAAGACAAGTACATTGTCGACCACGCCTTTATTGACGGCGCAGTTCGTACCGAGGATGGCTCTGCTGTTGACAGCTCACAGGTTGTTATGGTTCAATATGAGGGCGGCATTGGCTTCGTGCTTAATTATACCTGCTACGAAATCAGCGTTACCCTTCCAAATGGTGAAAATGCAGTGATTGCGCCATTTGGCTTTGCAAAATACTACAAATAAGGAGGAGGAGAATAAATGAGCGTTTCTGAAAATCGCTATACAACAAGCGACACTAAAATTAGAAAAAGACACGAAGTATTGTTGACCTTTAATTCTCCTGCTTCACAGGAAAAGGAAAAGCCATTGTCTGTTAAGACTGTTGTGCATCAAAGGCCAAGTGAAAAGGCGCTTGAGGCGCACAGGGCAATTGTTAAGCAGGCGCAGGAGGCAGAAACCTATCCTGAATATGAGGAAGAGCTTAATGTAAAGGTTAAGCCAAAGAAGGATGAGGCAATTGTGGCAGAGCCTGTAAAGGAAGAGCCTGTTGCTTCTATCCCCGAGGTAGAGGAAGCTTATGCCGAGGAGGC
Organism: Clostridia bacterium; assembly: GCA_017452475.1. Taxonomy (GTDB): domain Bacteria; phylum Bacillota; class Clostridia; order Oscillospirales; family CAG-272; genus RGIG2000. Next base: position 23,834 of record JAFTMJ010000012.1, read on the forward strand.
TATACAGGTTGAAGAGCCTGTGTCAACCGCGGCGGAAGAGCAGGCGGCGGAAGAGCAGGCAGAGGCGCAGGCTGATGCTGCCCCTGTGGAGGAGGCTCCTGTCATAGAGGAAGCCCCTGTCATAGAGGAGGCACCTAACGAGCCTAAGGCTGTTGAGGTTGCTGTGGAGGCGCCGAAAAAGAGGAACCATATGAGGCTTTCCTTGACAGGAAAGAAGGCATTGTCGGGTTGGCTTTTTGTTCTCCCCTTCGTGCTTGGCATTTTGTTCATCTACGCACCTATCATTTACGATTCAATTGAAATTTCATTGTCCGATGTAAAGCTCGTACCCGGCGGTATGGATTTTAGCTGGAATGACTTTGCAAACTACATTTACCTGTTCTCGGAGGACGGCGACCCTTGGTTCTCAATTACCATTGTTGACGGTATTCAGGATTTGTTGCTTCAAATCCCCGCAATCGTTATCTTCGCTTTGTTCATGGCTATTATTTTGAACCAGAAGATGACAGGCCGTGCCGCATTTAGAGCTATCTTCTTCTTGCCGGTTATTCTCTCCACAGGTATCATTGACGCAATCGACACACAGTCCGCATTTATGCAGGCGGTTAGTAACTCACAGGGCGGCGTTGACGACAACACAGGCGCTGAGGGTGGCGGCGGATTAATGTCTGCTATGGACTTGGAGCAGCTCCTTGGCGGTATCAAGATAGGAACTGAGCTTGTTGACTATGTTGTTGGCTTGGTTAACGACATATTCAACATTGTAAGCCGTTCAGGCGTACAAATGCTTATATTCCTCTCAGGCTTACAGTCAATCTCACCGGCTATTTACGAGTCCTGCGAGGTTGAGGGCGCAACCGCTTGGGAAACCTTCTGGAAGATTACACTTCCTATGATTAGCCCGATGATTTTGGTTAACGCTATTTACACAGTAATTGATGCATTTACAGCGGCAGATAACAGAGTAATGCTTTACATTAATAAGATTTACTCTGCGGCAGGTCCGGGTTACGCCCGTTCAAGCGCCATGTCTTGGGTTTATGTTGGTGTCGTTCTTCTGTTCATTTTGCTTGTTGCGTTGATTATGAAGACGGTAGTATTCTACCAAAAGAGAGACTAAGGAGGGCAAAATGGATAATACAGTAAAAGTAAAAAGAGAATCCAAGAACAAAATCCGCGTTGATTTTGAAAGAGCCCCTCTTGGTGAAAGGCTAAAGGCGAAGTTCCTAAATATGTACTTCTTAAAGAAGGTAGTTTTCTTAATCTTTAAGCTTGTACTTTTGGTTGGCGTATCGTATGTAATACTTTACCCATACATTACAAAGATTTTCGGTTCGTTTATGACGGCAAGCGACTTCAAGGACGCAACGGTAATTTTGCTTTCCAAGAACCCAACCCTTGACCAGTATAAATACATTATCACCGAAAATGGATACTTCTCGGCATTTTTGAACACCTTCTTAGTGTCCTTGAGTATCGCATTAATTCAAACAGTAGTTTGCTCCTTGGTTGCTTATGGCTTGGCAAAGTTTAAGTTCAAGGGTAATAACATTGTGTTCTTCTTGGTTATTTTCACAATGATGGTGCCACAGGAGTCCTTAAGGTTCTCAATGAAGATGTTCTTTAGGCTCTTTGGTACAAGTAACCCAATCGGTGTTCTGCTTAACTCCATGGGACTTATGGAGATGGGCTTTACCAACTCGATTGTCCCCTTATACATTCTTGCATTTACAGGCTTAGGCTTCAAGAACGGTCTTTACATATTCCTTTTAAGGCAGTTCTTTAGGGGCGTTCCCGACGAGCTTGAGGAAAGTGCGTATGTTGACGGCTCTAACACATTTAGAACCTTCTTCACCATCATTATTCCTTTGGCAATTCCAATGCTTATCACAGTATTTATCTTCTCATTTGCGTGGGAGTGGACAGATGACTTCTATACATCCATCTTCTTTGACCCGGGATATTGGGACAAGGAGGGCTCAATACAGTTTATGAGTAGTATAACGGGCGTACCTGAATCGCTGAAGCTTGAGGTTAAAAACCTCGAGGCATATGCCTCGGCAATTACGGGTACTGCCACAATCCTTATCGCTTTGCCGCTTATTTTGGCTTACCTCTTTGTACAGAACTATATTGTACAGGGTATTGAGCGTAGTGGTATCGTCGGTTAATTTTTGAATTAACAGCTTAAACAAATATTGGCGTAATGCTCCTTTTGGAGTGTTACGCCAATTATTCTTTGTATGGGATTTTTTGCAAAATCCTGCGTCAAAACCCGAATTATCCACACTCCCTCAAGGATTTTTGAAAAAATATGCTTTTTTTACGGTAAATTAATGTGCTTGGCTTAAAAAAAGCAATTGTCAAAATTAACAAAATCGGCATCACTTTACAAGACAAAATATGAGAAAAATTGTTCAAAGTGCCAAAAAGTTTTTTCGTCGCGCCCATCGGTTGACAATGCCCTTCATTTTATGTTAAAATAAAGTGTAATATTATAATAATATAGGAGGATTGTATGAAGAGAAAAATTTTACTATTCTTCTCGCTCGTTTTTGTTCTTGTGTGCATTTTTGCGTTGACAGTTAGCGCAAAGGACAGAGAAACGGTTGAGTTTACAGATGCTGGCGGTGTTACGCACCAGGTGCCAATCGTTAGGTTTGAAAATGCAAATATGAATGACCACAAGGCAGCGATGCAGGATATTGTCCACTTAAACACGCTTGAGTATTTTACTAAGGATGAGTCGGCATATACGGTGCTTAAGGCGACTGACGGTACACTCACCGCCTATCCAACCTGGTATCTTGTTGTGCCGTCGGGCTCTGCAACAAACTACATAGCTATTAGCGAAATCAGGTATCAGTACATAAACCAGCTTCAAACGGAAAAAACCTACAAAGATGGCGCGGTTATGTACATTGAGTTCCCCGAGGGTATGACCCACGCACGTGATAACGGCGTTTTTGGCAGAGGTACCCATTACGAAACCAACGTGGTAGAGATGGTTTTTCCTAAGTCTCTTTACGAAATTCAGCCAGGCGCATTTAAACAAAATAATTCCTTGAAGAGGGTGTATATTAAGGACGGAAGCCTTATTAACACAATTGGCGATGATGCCTTTAATAGCTGCTCAAGCCTTGAATATTTTGAGTTTGATAAGCTTACAAGCCTTGTATCTATTGACGGCTTTAACTACTGCACAAAGCTGGGCGGCGGTGTCCTTGATTTGACAAGGAGCGAAAGCCTTGAAAAGCTTGGCACTAACTGCTTTAGGGCGATCAAATTTACAGAGGTTAAGCTTCCAAACAGCGTTAAAATTCTTGATAGTGAGTGCCTTAGGGAATGCGAGCTTCAGCGCTTTACCTTCCCTGAGAGCCTTGAAAAAATAGGAAATGATGTTTTTGTTGGTAACACTAATGTAGTATTCAACACAGGCATTTTGCCAAAGAACCTAAATTCCGTTGGCAATAACTTTATGAACGGATGCACCAAGGTGCCTAATCTTATCGTTTTCCCTGCGGGTGTAACCGTTATCCCCGATGAGGGCTTTGCTAATGTGAGAACCGCAAACGGCGGCAAGCTTGACATTGTTTTCCTTGGAAGAATGACAAAGGTTATAATTGACGGTAGCGCCCATCAGGATTGGGCAAGCCATGTTACCTTATATTTTGCAAACAACACAATCAGCGACTTTAACGGTAAGGTTTATTCCTTTACCGACCCCGTTGCCGGTACCTTGGGCACTGCTACATCACAGACAGGCACATTGACATACGATATTTCCGGAAAATCGGTTGCAGGCACATCAAAGGTTGGCGACAATTTTATGGAGTTTATCTTCTGTGGCTCAAACGGTAAGGTGGAGCAGTCCTATGCCCTTGCAAATGATGGCAGCTGCATCTCCGCTGACCGCGGCTTATACGATTTTAACGGACATATTTGCCAAATCTACTATGCGGATTATACCGATTGCACAAGTGACAAGGTTTGCTTTATTTGCGATGTAAATAAGGCAAGCAGTGAGCATAACTATGCATATAATATTTCATATCCTAACGGCTTTACCGTTAACGGTGTTAAGGGTCAAGCCTGCACAAACCCGCAGTGCTGTGTGGCTCAGGGCGGTGAGGTTGCTGAGGCAATCTTTGTTTGCTTGGGCGTTTCCGTTTCCGAGTTTGGTGAGGAGCCAAGCATTACACAGGGCTTCGTTATCAACCATACCGCATACAATGAGTATGTTGCAAGCGGCAAATCACTTTCCTTTGGCATTATCTTTGCGGTTCAGTCCATTGCGGGTGATGCTCCAATGGAGATTGTAAGCGGCAAGGCGCAGCTTAAGGAGGGTGTACAGGCAATCGTAGTTGACGAGGATAAGGTTTCTGCAAACAGTTACCTTGATGTTAAGGTAACAGGTATTCCCGAGAAAGACTTTGACACGGCTATTATTCTCAGCCTTTATGTGTGCGACGGCGAAAGCATTTACTACATCAGCAAGGGTACACAGTCCCTAACAGCAGGCACTGTGACCTACAATAATAAGTAAAAAAGGAGAAAAACAATGAAGAAAAAGCTATTATTAATTCTTTCTATGGTGGCGCTTTTGGTTTGCTTACTTGCTATTACGGCAGGGGCAACTAAAATTGGTGACTTTGAGTATTCCTTGAACAAGGAAACTCAAGAAGCTACCTTTGGCGATAACCGTAGTTACACAGGCAGCACTGTGTACATTCCATCAACAGTAGAGCATGAGGGCGTTACATATACAGTAACCGCTATTTCCGGAAATGCTCTTAACAACAATGACAATGTGGTTACCTTGTATATTCCAAGCACAGTTACCCAGCTTTTGGGCGGTACATTCTGTAGCTGTGACGGCTTGACCTCTGTTTATGTTGACACAGAAAACCTTACCTATATAGGTCAGTGCGGTATGTCCTATAACTACAGCGATAGGGATTCAGTTCTTGGCTCTAACGTAATTTCCTACTATCCGACAAGCGAGTACGGCAAGGAAAACCCCCAAAGAACCCTTGATATGAAGCTTGAAAACCTAACATATCTTGGCGTAGGCTCATTGCAGGGACTTTATGTAAACTGTCTTGTTTTGGGCGGCAAGCTCACCGTAATTCCCAAGCAGCTTTTGAGAGGCTCTACATTTACTACCTTGACAATTAAGGGCGAGGTTACCGAGATTTGCGATTGGTTGACACCGGGATGCGCAAACCTTACAACCGTTGTAATTGAGTCAAGAAGCCTTGAAAAGCTTGGCGTCTCATTATTTAGCGGTGTTAAAACCATTACCAGTATGACAATTGACCTTTCAAATGTTACCGAAATCGGTGGCGCCGCATTTAGGTTCTCCGGTGACCGCCATGTTACATCGCCTAATGTACAGTGGTTTAACCCGGACGGAGAAAAGATTGTTAACTTGTCCAGCTTACAGAAAATATCCTCACAGGCATTCGCCGGCTCCAATGTTGGCTCAGCAAGAATTATTTGGCCAACAGGCATGACCGCAAGCAATATGGGTGACAACAATGACTCAAGCACATTTAGAAACGCAGGCATTACAGGCACAATTTATATTGACGCAGTTGCGGGAACAAACCTTGCGATTGATACTTGGTGCTTTAGAGATAACGCATACGACACAGTAGTATTTGGTCCAAATGTAACAAAGGTTGGCTCCTTGTTCGCAGGCGTTAAAACATTAAAAACAGTTATTTTCTTGGCGGATAGCGTTGAGGTTACCTCCTCCGATCTGTTTAAGGATTGCTCGGGTATTAACTTCTACTTCAAGTCCCTTACAACTAATACTCAATTTTCACAGGCAAACGAAATTCAAATTACCTCGGGCACATACAACAACTACGGTGTGTGCGGCTTTATTGCAAGCGTTGTAACCGCTGACGGCACAGTTACGGTTGGCGAGGCTAACCATACAACAAGCGGTGCAATCAATAACGCACTTTGCCCTGTGGGTAAGGTTACCGAAACAACCTGTAAGTACTGTGACTATGTTGCATACTCCGTTGACGGTGAAGCGGTAGAGAGAAAGGAACACGAATATTCTCTTGTTGGCTCCATAGTATATGAAAACTACTTTGCAATGGGCTTTAAGACCACAAAGTGTGAGTGTGGAGATGAGCAGGCAAGCGAAAACGCAACAGAGAATGCGCTCTTTGTATGGAAGGGCTTCTCAGTTAGCGAGCAGGCTGATGCAAACGGCTGCTACTCCGTAACACAGGGCTTCTATGTAGATATGGAAGCAATCAAGGCTTATGCCGCAATAAAGACAGACTTTGCCTTTGGTGTTGTTGCATCCGTTGGCAAGGAAAACCCAATCAGCATAGTTGACGGTGCGGTTGTGGCTGACAGTAATGTAATTTTTGCTCCAATCAGCAGAAATTCAAACGGTGAGCTTTCCGTAGTTCATAACTACTTTGACATTAAGGTTACAGGCATTGATGAAAACAACCTTAGCACACAAATTGCATTTAACGGTTATGTTGTTGACGGCGGCGAGATTTACTATCTCCACGCAGGAGAAATGAGCGAAACAGCCGTTGGCTCATCATATAATGAAGTAATATAAGGAGAAGAGAACAATGAAATACACAAGTCCAATTTATGAAAACGAGACAGTTAAGACAAATGACATCATTTGCGAGTCCCCATATAGCGTAGCACATGTAAGCAAGACGGACCCAACCACAGGTGAAACATATACTGCAACACAAATTACAGTAAATGCTTCCAAGCTCTTTGGAGACAGCCAATTCTAACAAAAACCCCGCCTGCTTCAAGACCGAAGCAGGCGGGATTTCTTTTGAAAACAGACTATTTTAAAATTAATAAAAATCCACCAGCTTAGCTGGTGGTTTTGCATTTTCGGGCATAGCCCTAATACTAATGGCTACACACAAGTGTGTTTGAAAACGACCTGCCAGTCACGCAATTATTAC
>JAFTMJ010000084.1 GCA_017452475.1 Clostridia bacterium
CTTCGTTTCTCGTTGATAGGGGCGACCGCACATTTTCGTTCATTTGTCAAGTCTTTTTTGAAATTTTTTCATTTTTTTGCAAAAAACAAAACCGGGCTCATTTCTAAACTCGGTTTGTTTCTTATCTTAATGATATTGGGCGCCAGCCTTCTTTTTTATACAAAAAGGACTGTCACATCTGTAACAGTCCTTTTTATGATAGCTAAAATTAAATTACTTAACCTCTGCCTTTGCGCCAGCCTCTGTGAGCTGCTTTGCAATGCCTTCAGCTGTTTCCTTAGATACAGCCTCCTTAAGTGTCTTTGGAGCGCTTTCAACAAGCTCCTTAGCTTCCTTAAGGCCAAGACCGGTGATCTCACGAACAACCTTGATAACGTTAAGCTTGGAAGCACCAGCCTCAACAAGAACAACGTCAAACTCAGTCTTCTCCTCAACAGGAGCAGCTGCAACTGCAGCACCGGCAACTGCAACAGGAGCAGCGCTTACGCCGAACTCTTCCTCAACTGCCTTTACAAGGTCAGCAAGCTCAAGAATTGTAAGTGTTTTGATTTCTTCAACAATATTGGTAATCTTTTCGTTAGCCATGATTAATTATCCTCCGTATTAAAATAAATATAATTTTTAAAATTTAGTATTTACATTTTTCGGTAATGTAAGAACCGAATAGAGCAGAATTATTCTGCTGCAGCCTCGCCGCCCTTGCTGTCGATAACAGCCTGAATAGCACGAGCAAAGCCTGAGATAGGACCCTGGATGGAGCCCAAGAATCTTGCAAGAAGAACTTCTCTTGAAGGGATGTCTGCAAGAGCCTTAACAGTGTTAGCATCAACAACTGCGTTTTCAAGGAAACCGCCCTTAATTTCAAAGGACTCAACCTTATCAGCATACTCCTTAGCGATCTTTGCGGGAGCAACCGGATCGTCATAACCGATAGCGATAGCGGTCATACCGTTAAGCACACCCTTAATGTCGCCATAGCCAACCTCGTCACAAGCACGGCCGATAAGAGTATTCTTAATAACCATGTAGTCAACGCCGGCTTTTCTGAAAGCAGCACGCATCTTTGTATCGTTTTCTACTGTGATACCCTGATATTGAACAAGAACACCGCTCTGCGCCTTCTTAATTTTTTCAACAAGATCAGCAACAACGGCTTTCTTTTGTTCGAGAACTGAATTACTTGGCATAAAACAACCTCCTTAAAAATTTCCGTTAAAACAAAAAGTCCTTTTCGTAAACTGCATAAATGCGCACCGAAAAAGACTTAATTATCATATTAAAGAAATTAACTCTTCCTCGGCAGGGAGCATAATGCAATTACTGTGACCTGCTGTCTTTGGATTTGCCTTGACATTATATCACGCAAAAATTCATTTGTCAATAGCTTTTTTAAAATATTTTTTAATTTTGAAAAAAGCGTTGATAGCTTGGCACTTCACAATATTGACAAAGAGCAAATTATAGTATATAATTATACTAATAATGAAGAAAACGGAGAACAAAATGAAAAAAAGGATAGTTAGCCTTGCTTTGACAGCATCGCTTTTGATAATAGCGCTATTGGGCTTTTCCTCCTGCTCTAAGGGGGACAGGATTGACAGCGCAATAGAAAGCACAAACAGCCTAACCGATGTGGATGCAGATGTATATATGACCCTGAGCGCACCCACCCTTGACTTGAAAATTAAGGAAAGCATTAAAATCAGTGCAGATAAGGCGTACGCCTTAACCGTAGTAAACGGTAGGAGCAAGGTGGAGGCGACCCTTAACGGAAAAGCAGAGCTTGAGGAGTTTGAAAAGAAATACGGCAATATTAGGGACAAGGTAGGTGGCACCATCCCGATTTTCACCGAGGAGTATCACGAGATTGCCGCTTTTGAAGAGCTGAACGAAAACTTAACAATGAAGCTTGAGGATCTAAACAAGGAGCAGCTTGAGTATTTCTTCGGGGATTTGTTAAGCTCGATAAGAGAAGCTATTTGTCAATACGGCTACAAGGCGGAAGAGGTGGAATTTGACTTGGGCAGTGCGGAAATAACCGTTTGCGGCGGTTATATTAAGTCCCTTTCCTTGAACACCTTTGCAGATGTGGTGATGGGTAGCAATAACATATATGTAACCGTAAGACTTAAGGTTTCATACAATAACCCCGGGGAAGCGGTAATCATAAAATAAAAGCCGAATAATTCGGCTTTTTTGTTGACTTTTATGTTGCGTATATGTATAATTAAGTTAACGATTGTTTTTAGGAGGCTATTATGGCAAGAGAGCTAAAAAAGGATTATGCAAAAATGGGCTGGTGGCAATCCTACCAGCGCGATATAATGGTTGAGTACCGCCAAAGCGTTGAGGAGGGCTTAGATGTGGAAGCCTACAAGGAGCTTTTTGAGGCGGTTAGCAAAATGCCCGACAATGAGCACAAGGATAGGGCAAGCGATGTGATTTTCAACATCGTTTACAACGCAAGGGTTAAGGAGGGCTTTCCTTATAATGAGCCGTCTGACCTTGAGGGAATTAAGGCGCTGAGGCGTAAGTTTAAGCTCCCTTCCAAAAAGCTGGGTAAGCGCGAGCTTCAAAGCAAAATCCACGGCGCATGGATGGGTAGAGCTGTCGGCTGCCTTCTCGGCAAGCCTGTTGAGGGTATTTGGACAGATGAGCTGCACAAAATCCTTAAGGCGTCAAACAACTATCCAATGCACAGATACATAAATTCCACCGATATTACAGAGGAAATGGAAAACACCTTTAGGTACAGGCTTAAGGGCAAGTGCTGGGCAGACACGGTTTCCTATATGCCCTATGACGATGACACCAACTACACGGTTATGGGTAAGATTTTAATTGACTGGTTCGGCAAAAATTTCGCCCCATATCAGGTGGCGGATGCGTGGCTTAAGCTCCAGCCTAAGGAGTCCTACTGTACTGCTGAGAGAATTGCATATATGAACTTCCTCAAGGGATATATGCCGCCCTATTCCGCTGAATATAAAAATCCGTTCAGAGAGTGGATAGGCGCCCAAATCCGCGGTGACTATTTCGGTTATATTAACCCGGGCAAGCCTGAGGAAGCGGCAAGGATGGCATATAACGATGCGTGCATTTCCCACATTAAAAACGGTATTTACGGTGAAATGTTTGCCTCCGCTATGATAGCCGCTGCCGCTGTTTGCGAAAAAACAGAGGACATTGTTTTGGCAGGCTTGGCACAGGTGCCCTCAACCTCCCGCCTTTACAAGGATGTGATGACGGTTGTTAATATGTATCAAGAGGGCAAGTCAAGCGCTGAGGTGTACGACTTTATCCACACAAAGTGGGACGAGAGGGACGGCCACCATTGGTGCCACACCATTTCAAACGCTATGATTGTGGCATATGCGTTGCTTTACTGTGAGGACGACTTCGGTAAGGCGGTTTGCTTGGCGGTTGAAAGCGGACTTGACACTGACTGTAACGGTGCTACCGTTGGCTCTATTATGGGCATGAAAAACGGTATTGACTCAATTGGCAAGGAGTGGCAGGCGCCATTAAACAACCAAATTGAAACAACATTAATCGGCGTTGGTACTGTGAAAATTACCGATATGGTAAAAAGCACAATTGAGCACATAAACAAAAAATAAGCATAAAAAAGCTACTCACTGAAAATGAGTAGCTTTTTTGTATAACGAAAACCACGCGATAGTCGCGTGGTTCAAAAGAGGTTAGATGAGTAGAAATAAAGAAAAAATAAGGTGTGCAAAGCCTCGCCTCAGCCGATGGAGCCTACAAAGCCATTTATGGTAAAGCGTAATAATTGCATGGCTGACAGGCCAATTCTCAACGCACTTGTGCGTAGCTAGTAGTGTCTAGGGCTATGCCCGAAAATGAAATACCACCCGTTATACGGGTGGATATTTATTTAGTTTTAGTATATGCAAAGGTGAAGGGTGTCACCGTCAAAGATTAGCTGGCTTTCGTCAAATTCCTGCCAATCGTAGCCTTTAAAGTGGGACATATATTTGTCGCTTCCCTTAACCCTTTTGTAGTCCTTATCCAAAACGGTATTAAGGCAATTAACATCGCCCCAGCTCTTGGAAAAGGCGCGCACATTGGAGTCCCCAAGCTTAATAACATAGGGGTTTTTGGTAACGGTGGACTTGTCATAATAAATGGCGATATTCTTAATTTCCTTGCCTGTGCCTTCCTCGTATTCACTGATTTCCTCCCCAATCCTTTCGGCAAGGGCGTGGTCGAAGCGGTTATTAATTAACCTTGTAATAAACATAGCCTCGAAGAAAATTATTTGCAGGGTAAAAAAGCAACAGAGAATAGCTGCGCCAATTCGCTTCCCCCCAAGCCTTAGCTTGCTTTTTATCAAAACGCAAATGCAACCGATTGTGGCGCCCAAGGGGTATATAATTCTAAAGGGGAACCAAACCTCGCCCTCGCTTACCATAATGAAGGGGGCAAAAACCGCGCAAACGGCGGCAAAAAGGATGAAAATAGCCTTGAGCCAAATGATAAGAGTATCCTTAGAAAAGCAAGAAAAGCCTACCCTGTGTGCAAAAAAGCAGGAAATTCCGAATAGAACAAGAAGAACGGATGCGTAAATTAACAGACTTTGCCATACCCCCGCAAAAAAGAATGCGTGGGCAAGATTGCCAAAATTAATTCCGCCAACACGGTCAGTGCTTGCAAAGGTAAAAATGAAGATAACATTTATCGCCAAGCCCAAGCCGTATGCCAAAACGGCAAAAAGAGTGCTTGAAAAAGTCTGAGCCGGTGTGTCCCTGCGCAAGCAAATAAACAGTATAACAAGGGGCACAAAAAGGGCGGCGGCGGACTGATAAATGCAGGCGCAAAGACCGATAAACAGGCTGCACAGGGGCAGGAAATACCACCTTTTTTTAGAAAGCCTGTTGAAAAACCGCAAGCCTATTACAATAAACAGAATGGAAAGAAAAAATGTACCCTTTTCAATAAAAAGAAAGTATTCCAAGCAAAGTGGGTTTAAAACGGTAAGCGCCGAAAGGGGCAACGCCCATTTTCCAACCACAGGCTCAAGCTCGGCGGAAAGGAGCATAACGGACAAAAAGGCGCAGCAAATTGCCAAGGCAAGGGAAATGTAGTAAAGAAAAGTCACATTGTCCCAAACCGACCCAACCGTAAAGAAAAGAAGGGCGGTTAAGGGGCGGCCGCTGTCGAAAACGAAGGCGGCGTAGCTTTTAACCCCGCCCGAGGCAACAACGTATGTGTCCGTTGCGTATTCCATACAAAATAGGGGAATTAAAGTAAAAAGCAGTATTGACAAAAAGATGCAAGCATCCTTATGCTGAAGTACAAAGCCCTTGAGCTTAGATGCCATAGGCTTCAACCTCGTCCTTAGTGGGGATGGATTTTTGCGCTCCGCTTCTGGTGCAAGCAATGGAAGCCGCAAGCGAGCCGTATTTCATAGAGGAAAGAAGGTCACATCCCATAGACAGCTTGGCGCACAAGCCACCGCAGGCGGTGTCCCCTGCCGCAGTTGTGTCAACAGGGTCAATTTTTATGCAGGGATAGGATTTTGCCCCACCCTGTGTCGCAATTTCGAACCCACGGGAGCCAAGGGTTGTAATAACGGTTTCAATTCCGTAGCCGAGCAGGGCTTCCTTGCCACCAAGAATTTCACTCTCTGTTTCGTTTGGAGTTATAATGTCTACATATTCAAGGTACTTTACAATATCCTTGCTTGCAGGCGCAGGGTTAAGCACGGTGAAAAGTCCCTTTTTCTTTGCTTTTTTAAGACCGTAGCCGATAATGTCAATGGGGTTTTCAAGCTGGGTAAGGTAAATATCTCCCTTGCTTGCATCCTTTAGCATATTGTCAATGTCATCTTCGCTTAAATAGCCGTTTGCGCCACTGTCAATTATAATTCTGTTCTCCCCCTGCGTAACCGTAATTACGGCAACGCCTGAGGGGACACCATCAACACGCCTTATATATTTTGTGCAAACGCCGCTATTTTCCAAATTTTCAATAAGCTCACTGCCGAAGGAGTCATTACCCACACATCCGCACATATACGCTGCGCCCCCAAGCTTGGCAACGGCGCAGGCTTGGTTTGCGCCCTTGCCCCCTGAGTTAATCATAAACCCGCTGCCGATTAATGTTTCGCCGCCCTTTGGCGCATAGGGCGCGTTTATAACAAGGTCGGTGTTTAAGCTGCCGACAATAAAAACCTTTTTCATAATATCTCCTTAAAAAGCATTTCTTTGTTATAGTATATATTATTTGGAAAAATATTTCAAGCAGGACTTGACAAATAGGTAACAAAATAGTATAATTCCACAGGAATATGCCATACCGGCATGGGAAAAGGGAGGATAAATATGAAGGCTGCAACCCACCGCAAGCGCCATGCGCTTCATAGCTTTTTTGAGCATTTGCATAGCTTTTTTGTAAAGTGCGTAAAGCCCTTTGTAAAAAAGAATATTGTTATGGTTATCGCTATGTGCTGTGCCGCTGTCACCTGCCTTGCAGTGCCTCCGGACAGAGAATATTTGGGTTATTTTGACTTAAAAACCCTAACCTGCCTTTTCTGTGTTTTGGCGGTTGTGTGCGCCCTTAAAAACATTCGCTTTTTCTACATTCTTGCAAGGAGGATAGTGGAGCTTTTCAAAACCGCAAAAATAAGCGTTCTTGCCCTTGTTTACATAACCTTTATAGGCTCAATGCTCATTGCCAATGATATGGCGCTTTTGACCTTTTTGCCCCTCGGCTTCTTTGTGCTTAATGAAACGGGGATGAAAAAATATATGGCATTCACCTTTATTATGCAAAATATTGCGGCTAATTTAGGCGGTATGCTAACCCCCTTCGGCAATCCTCAAAACCTTTATTTGTACAGCAGGTTTAATATTCCTACCCTTGAGTTTATGGGCATTATGCTTTTCCCCTTCCTTTTGTCCGTTGTGCTAATCACCCTTTGCGTGTTGATTTTTGTCCGCGGAGAGCCCCTTGAGCTTAAGGAGGAGCGCGTCAGCCTGCCCCCTGTAAGGACTGTAATTTACCTTTTGCTTTTCACACTTGCAATTGTAATCGTTTTCCGCGGTATCCCCTATTGGATTGGTTTAATCATAATTCCTATTATCCTTTTGATAATGGATAGGGAAGCCCTTAAATCGGTGGACTACCCCTTGCTTTTAACCTTTGTTTTCTTCTTTATCTTTGCGGGAAATATGGCAAGGATAGAGGGGGTAAAAAACATTTTTGGATACCTTATGGAGCAAAGCACCCTTGTGTTCAGCACCTTGTCCTGCCAGCTTATCAGCAATGTGCCCTCCGCAATTTTACTGTCACAGTTCACGGGGAATTATCACGACCTGCTTTTGGGCGTTAACATCGGCGGCGTGGGTAGCTTAATTGCCTCGCTTGCCTCCCTCATCACCTTGAGGGAGTACAGTAAAAACGATCCCAAGGGAACAAAAGCATATATTGTAAAATTTAGCCTATTCAACTTTGCGTTTTTGTTTATTCTGTTAGGCTCACTGCTTCTTTTAAAGCTAATATAAAATTAAAAATCGACACGGCTTGCCTGCATTAATTAGACAGCCGTGTCGTTTTTTATATCTTTAGCCATTCGGCAATTTCAAGCATAACAGCCTTGTCTACCTTGCATATGCGCCTGTCATAGGTGTAAAGACCGTTTGTTTCGTCCTCCACATCGGATAGCTGTGTCAGTATGGAGCCGCAAAGCCCCTTCTTTATATTGGGCACGATTTGCTCGAGGTAAAGGGCGCGTATGCCCTCCATTAGCTCCTCACGGGTTTTATATAGCTTGTAGCCGTAGTTTTTCCTTTCGTTTGCTATGTGTCCCTCAACCCTGTAGGAGTAGCCGCCGAATTCGGAAAGGACAATAGGCTTGTCGCTTTCCTTGATTTTAACGGGCTTAAAGTAGATATGCAGGCTTTCAATGTCGCTCAGCTTCTTTTTGAACCAACCCGAGGTTGAGTCAATGAATCTTGTTTTGTCAAGCTCTCTTAAAAGCTCGTACATTTTATCGCTGTCAAACTGTCCCCAGCCCTCGTTGAAAATTGTCCAATAACAGACACAGGGGTGGTTAAAAAGCTGCTTTACCGTCTTTTGCATGCTATCTGTAAACAGGTCCTTTTGCTGTTTTGACCTGCCCATAAGGCTTTCGGGAAACTTCTTTGGCAAAACTGTGGGAAAAGCCGTGTCACGAAGGAAGGAGTAGGAGCCGTTATTGACAAAATCCTGGAAAACAATCATTCCCAGGCGGTCACACTCGTAGTAAAACCAATCGGGCTCAACCTTTATGTGCTTCCTTAGCGTGTTAAAGCCAAGCTCCTTCATTTTTAGGATATCCTCACGGTACTGCCTTGGGTTTGCAGGGGTATAAATGCCATCGCTAAAGTACCCTTGGTCAAGCACCCCGTGGAAGAAAAACGGCTCACCGTTTAGGCAAAGGCGGGGGAGAGTGTCGATAGTTTTAATTTCAAGGGTGCGAAACGCCAGGTAGGACTCAACCCTGTCCTGCCCTGCCTTAACGGAAAAATCATAAAGGTAGGGATCCTTTGGTGACCATAGCCTTGGGTTATCTACGGTTATGCTGCATATGCCGTGTTCAATTTGGAATTTTTGCTTTCCCTTGGGGGTGCTTAGGGTAAGCTCGCCCGAGGAAATGCCTGTAAAGTATATTTTTGCACGGTTTTCGTTTGTTTCAATTCTTAGGGATTTTACATACTCCTCGGGCACGCTTTCGAGCCAAACGCTTTGCCAAATGCCGCTAATCGGTGTGTACCACATTCCGCCGCGCTTGTACCTTTGCTTGCCGTAGGGCAAAAGCTTGTTTGACAAGCAGTCGCTAACCTTAACGGTTAGGGTGTTTTCCTCCGCCAAAAAGCTTGTAATGTCAAAGGAAAAGTGGTTATATCCGCCCACATTTTTGCCAACGTATGCGCCGTTTACGTAAACACGGCAAATTTGGTCAACCGCGCCGAAGTTAAGGATAACCCTGTCCTTTTTAAAGCCCTTTGGCAGGGTGAAGGTGCGGGTGTACACAAGGGTAGGGTCCTTGCCCATATTTTTGAAAACTCCGGAAAGGATTGACTCGGGAGGGTAAGGAACGTTTATGTTGATTTTTTCACCCTTGCCGTAGGTTAGGAGCCATTTTCCGTTTAATGAGAAAAAGGAGTCGCGCCTTAGCTGCGGGCGAGGGTAAATGTTATATTCCTCGCCGTTTAACCGTGCGCCGTCCTCTGTATATAAATGCTTAATTTCCTTCATTTTTTCGTCCTTTCAGCTTGCTTGTAACAAAGAAAAGTATGCCTAAGCCCACCATAAGCACAAGGTCAACGACCAAGGCGCCCATAAAAATGCTTTCGTTTGGAATAAAGGTCATTTGTCCGTTAATAAGCTCCTCCTTGGCATCCTTTAGGATTTGCGCGCCAATGAAGGGACCGATAACACCGGGGATTAAAACCTGTCCCACAATTCTCAGCCCTTGGAACATACCCGACCTGTTTTGCGGTATGGTGTCACGGACAGCGGCGCCGAAAACCGCCATTCCGGACAGGTATCCGCACATCATAAGCAGGGAGCCTATAAACACAAGTGCGGTGTGTGTAAAGAAGAATAAAATTAAGTAGCCAAGCGCCAAAAGAGATACACTGGGAACAACGCTTTTGTTAAATCCCACCCTGTCATACACCTTGCCCCAAATCGCCGTGAATATGGAGGCTAAGACAATGGCAGGCGCCATAACAAACACATAGTCCGCCATTTGAAGTCCACGCTCATAGTAGATAATTAGATATGGCATAAATATCTGTATGGAAATACCGAAAACCGTAAACAGGAGCAGGTAAATATAGAGCATAGGGTTGCTCTTGATAACAGAGGGGCGGAAGCCGTACACAATATTTTTAAAGTAGCTTTTGTTTTCCCCTGCCTCTATTTTAGGCTCCTCAATTAGGAAAATGCCAAGGATGCCGATAAGGATAACGGCGCCGCCGATAATAGAGAAGATAACGGTCCAATAGCTTGCCTCGGTCTGCTCTAAGGGGATAAGCATAGCGCCGCCGAACACCACAAGGATAGCCACCAATGGCATCATTGCGTTTATTCCCTCTGCGCTGCCCCTGTTTTCCTTAGTAGTCACATCAGTCAGCCAAGCATTGAAGCAGGCATCGTTGGCGCTGGAGCCAAAGAAGGTCATAACGCAGTCAAGAATTATGGAAATGGTGATGCACACAGCGCTTACCGAAACGGCGGTTGGGAACACAGCGCCGATTATGTCCTTACGCACCAAGGCAAATAAAAGTATTGACACACCCCAAAGGATATAACCCAAGGAAATGAAAATTTTGCGCTTACCCACCTTGTCGGACAGGGCGCCCACAAAAAGTGTGGTAAGGGTTGCCGCCACTGCGCTTAGGGATACCATTAATGAAATGTCGTCGGGGGAGGCGCCGAACATATTGTAGATAAACACGTTGAAGTACATATTTTCCACAACCCAGGCAATTTGCCCCACTAAGCTGAATATAATCAGTGTGGGCAGGAATTTTTTTCTTTTTTCCATAAGAATACTCCTTTGAAGCGTCATTTTTATAATTATACCATTTTGTAGGGCAAGTTGCAATAATATAAGTGAAAAAACGGAGTTTACAAAAAGTTAACATTTGCTTTTTTGCACAAAAAAATAGAGATTTTGGTTAAAAAATCCACTGCTAAAGCACTAAAAACCCTGTTAAATCCGCTTAATAAGTTTAAGTATTAGTATATATTGCACAAAAACGGAAAAATAATTTGCGACTTTATATAATAAAGGTATTGACTTTTTAATTCATCCGTGGTAAAATGTTTACAAGTAATGGGCAAAGGGGTAAGTGTTCCCGTTTGGAGGGCGCTATTCTTAGCCGAAATTAACTATGTTCAAACAGGAGGATATATATATGAAAAAGTACTTTTCCCCTGCATACGAAGCTGAAAGGGTAGAAACTGCAGACGTAATCTGCGCTTCTGCTACTATCTCTACTGAGGAAGTTCGCGACAACGCAGGCAATCCTACAGGCGAAATGAAGACAGTAGCTACAGTAAGCTTCAGTGCGCTATTCGGCAATAAGTAATCGAATAGTATGCGAATTAACAAAAAACCGCTGTGTACACAGCGGCTTTTTGTTTTTATAAAAGCTTCTTAAAAAAGCCTTCCCAAATCCCGTTTTGGATTTTGGAAAGGCTTTTTATTATATACTAATGAAGCATTTTGAAAAAGGAGTTATTCCTTTTCCTCGTTTTTTAGCTCCTGCAGGCGCTGCGCCCGTCTTTTTGCGCGCTCCTCCATTTCCACCTTGTAAAGCTCCTCAGTGGCGAAAAGCAGCTTCATAACCACATTTTCCTTAGTGGGGAAGCATACAAAGGTGTCATTGGATAAGGAAATTTGTATACAGGGTTCGGGCTTAATATAGCAATAGTCAAACTCTATATGCACACCGTACATTCCTGCAACAGGGCGGGAAATTATAAAGTCCTCGTTATTGTAGCTGCCTTCTATGGTAAAGCCGCTTTTTTGTGAGTGCTTAAGGGTACACATACCCAAAGGAATGAAATTCTTTGTGTTGGGTAGAGAATAAACATCCACCTGTCCCTCAAAGCCGTAGGCGCCGCTGTCAATTTCCTTGCGCACCTCCTGCCTTTCCCACTCAAACCATTGGGGCGGGGAGGAAAACTCCGTTTCACCGCTAAGAGCTTTCAGCTCACCCGTTACCGTAAGCTCCCATTCCTTTTTACAGTCGGGGCAGTATAGCCTTTCGCCTTGGCTTTTCATATTTTCAGCCATACAGTGTGGGCACTTGTAAAGCACCTTGTGCAAGCCCTCCGCGCGGAAGGGAGCATCAATTATGATGTTATTTTCCTTTTGGTAGGCATATTCGTTGTAATCAAGCTCCTTGGTAATAACCTCCATAATCTCGGCTTCACTCAGCTTTTCCACATCCTCCTTGGTCAAAACCTGCTTAATGGTGGAGTATGTTTTAACCTTGCGCTTTTTGCGCCAGCCCCAAGCGGGGGAGCGCAGGTAGTTGCCCCTGTGCAAAATAACGCAAACAGGGTGGTTAAGCTTTTTGATAAGCTGCGCATAGGAGTCGGGAATTATGGCGCGTGTGCCAATTGGGGAGTAGCGTGCCTCGGGATAAATTACCAAAACCGATTTATACTCATTTAAAACAATTTCGCATTGCTTAATTAAGTTAATGTCGGTTGTAAACTTCCTTTTTGGAATACAGCCGCACATTTCCAAAAGCCCTGCACGGCGGTAATGCCCCTCAAGGGTTGCAATGCTGCTGAACCTTTTTGGAAAGGTGGCAAGAGAGCAAACCTCAAAGTCAGCAAAGTCCTGGTGGTTGGAGAGCAAAACATAGGGCTTGCCCTTTAAGCTCTCCATATTAATTTTCTCAAGCTTTATTTTTTTGAACATTAAAATGCGGCTAAGCACATTAATAAGCCAGGTGAAGAACCAGAACTGTCTTTTCGGCTTTTTATCAAGCCTTTGCGGCTTTATCTTCCCCTCGTAATTTATCTTGTTTTTTTCCATATTTCTCCTCTTTCGATAGCCAAAATAACTGTTTGTACTCATCTAAAGCGGGGTAGCGGTGGATTATTTTATGCTTCCGTCGGGGTTGAAAAGAGGTAGCTCCTCTAAGAAAATTATGTCATCGCGCTTTGCCGCGTCTCCCTCAGCAAGGATTGCCATTCTGCCAACAATGTTGCCTCCTGCCATATTAACAAGCTCCTCAAGGGCGTGCAACGATTCACCTGTTGAGATAACATCGTCAACAATAACAATCCTCTTGCCCCTCATAAGCTCTGCGTCGTGGCCGTCAAGGTATAGGGTTTGCTCCTTGTCCGTTGTGATGGAGTGAACCTTAGCGGTGAAAATATCCTGCATATAAAGCTTTGGGTACTTTCTTGCCACAACATATCTTTGGTTTCCGTTCTGTCTTGCCATCTCGTGGATAAGCGGAATACTCTTTGCCTCTGCGGTTATGAGATAGTCATAATCGGGTGCCTTTTTAAGAAGCTCTGTGGCACTGGCAGTGGTTAGCTCAGGGTCACCGAAAATAACAAATGCACCAATGTAAAGATTGTCGTTTACCTTGCAAAGCGGCAAGCTTCTTTCAAGCCCCGCAATTTTCATCTTATGTTCCATAGTATACCTCAAAAATAATTAATCGATTTTTTCACCGTTTTTGTAAGCCTCAAACCGCGCCAGCTCCTCAGGCGTAACGCTTTTTGCAAGCTTGCTTATTACACTGTCGCAGTCCTCTTGGGTTATGCTTTGCATCTTGCCCATTTTAACTGACCTTTTGTAAGCCTCTAAGCGGATTTTGTCGCAAGCGGCGGTAATGTCGCCACCGCCAAAGCCCTCAAGCCTGCCTGCAAGCTCCTCTAAGCTTACACCCTCTGCAAGGGGCAGCTTGCCAAGAGATTTGTTAACCAAAAATTCGCGTGCCTTTTGGTCGGGCAAGCCAACATAAATCTGCGTGTCAAATCTGCCGCCGCGCACCATTGCCGAGTCAAGCGCCCAGGGGCGGTTGGTTGCCGCAATTAAAAGCATCATCTTGTTGGCAATAGGCTTGAAGCCGTCAACCTTGGTTAAGAAGGTTGCCACGAAGCGGGACATTTCCTTGGATTCGTTTACACCGTCACGCTTGCTTGCCACCGAGTCAAACTCATCAAAGAAAATGATGGCGTTTTCGTGCTTTTGCGCCTCGTCAAACAGCTTGTTCAGCCTTTCGGAGCTTTCGCCAAGCCACTTTGAAATTAAATCCTGACAGCTGATAGAGTAGAATGCCGCATCAATTTCGCCTGCTATTGCGCGGGCAACAAGGGTCTTTCCCGTACCGGGAGGGCCGTAGAGAAGTATCTTTCCACCCGGCTCAATGCCAAATGCCTTTGCAAGCTCAGGGTCGCGCATTGGCTCCAACACATGGAATTTAATCTGGTCCTTAACCTCGTCAAGTCCTGCCACATCATCAAAGGTAATGCCGCCCTTTGTAATTTCAGGTTCAAACAAAGGCTTTTCCTCGTTTGTTTTTACAGCATTATTTTGATTTGACCGGTTGCTCTTGCCTTGGTTGATTTGCTCGTTTTGGCTATTGCTTTGGTTAGTCTTGCTTTCATCATTATTTGTGGAATTGCTCGGCTCGTTCTTATCAACAAATTTGTTGTTTTCCCATTCTCCCGTAAGTACTCTTCCGTCAGCGTAGGTTAAGGTGCCCTTGCCGTGGTACAGAGCCTTTACTAAATCACCTACATAAACATCGCCGTTTGCGTGGTAATAGGTGCCCTTGCCTGTTATTTCGTCATTTGTGAATTCGCCCTCGTACTTGTCACCTGCCCACTGGCTATCCTTGCCCCAGGTGTAGGTGCCCTTGCCGTGGAAGCTATTGTTTAAATGCTCGCCGTTATATTTATCGCCGTTTTTGTAGTAAAAAATTCCTTTACCGCTTCTTTCTCCGTTTACAAAGTCGCCCTTATATTTGTTTCCGCTATTTTTCCAAATAAAGGTGCCCTTGCCTGTACGCTCACCGTTTTTCCAGTCGCCCTCATATATGTCACCGTCACCCCAGATGTAGGTGCCCTTGCCGTGGCGCAGGTCGTCCTTCCACTGACCATCATAGGAATCACCGTCATGCCAGGTCATTTTGCCGTTGCCGTTTCGGTTGCCGTCCACCCAGTCACCTGTGTATCTGTTGCCGTTTTTCCAAACCATGGTGCCCTTGCCTGTGGAACCGCGCTTTGAATTTCCGCCCGCATAGGTGAAGCTTTCGTCGTATGTAATACCCTCGCCGCTTATATCATCATTGACAAAGTATCCCTCATACCTAAAGCCGTCACTCCAGGTTAATACACCTAAGCCCCAGCGCTTATCTCCCTTCCATTCACCCTCGTATTTGTTACCGCTTTTGTAGTAGTAAACGCCGTAGGAGGTTACATCGTCGGGATAAAACTCGCCCTTATAAACATCACCGTCCTTGTAGGTGAAAACACCCTTGCCGTTAATTTTGCCATCCGTAAACTGACCCTCATACATATTGCCGCTTGTGTAGTGGTAAATGCCTAAGCCGGTCCTTTCGCCGCTTTTCCACATACCCTCGTATCGGTCACCCTCGACCCAATTGTAAACGCCGAAGCCGTCTATCTTGCCGTTTAGATATCCGCCCTTGTATGTGTCGTTGCCATTGCCGCTTTTGTTGGTAAAAGTCCTTTCCGTGGCAGATTTAAAGGCATAGGTACCTGTGCCTTGGATATATTGGCTTTGGCTGTCAGCCTGGGCTTTTTCCGCTAACCTGCAGCTTTCCCTTGCCTTTTGCGCCGCTAAGCTTGCCCTCTTTGACAAATCCTTATATTTTTCGCCTAAAATGCTCCAAATATCCGTTACCTCGGGCTTTTCGGGAGCGCTTGGCTTTCCGTTAACCTTCTGTCCTTCTGTTACAGTGGATTTTTTAGCGGCAGCTGCTTTCTTTGCAGTTGCTTTTTCGTTAGCTTGCTCATTGTTAACTGCCGTCACCTCATCCGCTTTTTTTGAAGTAGCTTTCTTAGTGGTAGCTTTTTTGGCTGTATCCTTCTTTACTTCCTCTGCCTTGGTGGTGACAGTACCGTCTACAAGCTCATCCTTTTTATACTTTTCCTTTTTCGTTGTACCGTTTGGCAAAGTAACAGTGAAGACACCTTCCTTTTTTCCGCCCTTGAACTTGCCCTCATAAACAGTGCCGTCCGCTAAGGTCAGCTTTCCCTTGCCCTCGTATAGATCGGATGCAAAGCTTCCCTCATAAACATCCTTGCTTGCATAGGTTAAAACGCCCATGCCGCTGCGGCTTCCGTTGCAGAGCTGTCCCTCATAGAGGTCGCCGTTTCTGTACTTTTGTACCCAAAGCGTGACCTTGTAGCCAAGCTCGTAAAGGTCACCTGCATGCTCGCCTCCGGTAGCAGCGGTGCGCACACCAAGACCCCTTATCATAGGAACGCGCGCACCCAAATGGTTCGCCGGCTGCTCCTCAAAATTACCGTAGGAAACAAATTCGTTGTTTGCGCTTCTGTATATGCCCAAGCCCTTTATTTTTCCGTTTACAAACTCACCCTCATATGTGGCGCCGCCTGCCCAAGCATAAATACCAAAGCCGTGAAATGCTCCGTTTGGCTTTTTTTCACCGCGGTATCTGTCGTATTTTTTGAAATATGCATTGTAGGCTGCGCTGACGGATGGCAGATTTATGACGCTTTGGCGCTTGTCTTGAAGCTCCTTTTCAAGCCTTGCCTTAAGCTCATATGCTGCTTTTGCGTTCCTTTGCGCCTGCTCTTGGCACTCCCTTGGGTTGCTTGGCGCTTCAATCTTGGCAGGCTGGGACACTTCCTCCTTTTTTACAGGCTCGACAAGCACATCGTTCTTGTATTGCTCAACACGCTTTTCACCGCTTGGCATAGTAACCAAAAACTTGCCGTCCCTTTTTCCAAGGGAATATGTGCCTGAAACAACAGTGCCGTCCTTATAGGTTATCTTACACTTGCCGTCAAGCTTGTTTTTTGAGAAAAGACCGCCCTCATAAACAGTACCCTCCTCATCCATAAATCTACCCTTTCCGGACTGGAAAAAACCCATGGAAAACCTGCCGTCAAGGTAGTCCTTGTTTGGAAAAACCTGCTTGCCGTTGCCGTGGAACTTGTCCCGCACAAATTGACCTGTGTAGGTGTACTCAGGGCACTTTTCCGTGCCGTTACCTTCCTTGTAACCGCCCTTGAAATCTCCCTCATAGGAGTAGGAGCCCACCTTTTGGGTAAGCCTTCCCTTACCCTCATACTTTCCGTTTACAAAGTCACCCTCATAAATCCGGTTGCCCTCGGTTAAGGTGCCCTTGCCGTTTTGCATATCGTTCTTCCACTCGCCTGTGTAGCAGTAATTCTGACTTAAATATTTCTTGCGGGTTAGCGTACCCTGACCCGAGCGAACATCGTCAACCCATTCACCCTCATAAATATCGCCGTTGGCATAGACCATTTTGCCCTTGCCGTGGCGCTTTTTGGTAAATAGGGTGCCATCTCCCTCGTAGACACCGCCGTCCTTGTACTTCTTATTCATAAGCCCTCCCGAAAAATTCTTTGCGGCTAACAGTAGTTAACATACTATACATAATTATTTTAACATAATATTATAAATATGTCAATAAAAAGAAAAGCCTCTTGCCGTGAAGGGAAAGAGGCCTTTAAGCTTATTTTGTAATGATGGTTTTGCCGCCCATATATGGCTGGAGTGCCTTTGGAATATTTACGCTGCCGTCAGCGTTCATATTGTTCTCAAGGAAGGCGATAAGCATTCTTGGTGGGGCAACAACTGTGTTGTTAAGTGTGTGTGCAAAGTACTTGCCGTCCTTGCCGTTAACCCTAATTCTTAGGCGCCTTGCCTGTGCATCGCCAAGGTTAGAGCAGGAGCCAACCTCAAAGTACTTCTTTTGTCTTGGGGACCAAGCCTCAACGTCAATGGACTTAACCTTTAAGTCTGCCAAGTCACCTGAGCAGCACTCAAGTGTTCTTACAGGAATGTCAAGGGTTCTGAACAGGTCAACTGTGTTCTGCCAAAGCTTGTCAAACCAAGCGGGGGACTCCTCAGGCTTACAAACAACAATCATTTCCTGCTTTTCAAACTGATGGATTCTGTATACGCCGCGCTCCTCAATACCGTGCGCGCCCTTTTCCTTACGGAAGCAGGGAGAGTAAGAGGTTAAGGTGTAGGGAAGCTCCGCCTCGGGAATAATTGTGTCAATAAACTTACCAATCATAGAATGCTCGCTTGTACCGATTAGATAAAGGTCCTCACCCTCAATCTTATACATCATAGCATCCATTTCAGCAAAGGACATAACGCCTGTTACAACCTCGCTTCTAATCATAAAGGGTGGGATGCAGTAGGTAAAGCCGCGGTCAATCATAAAGTCACGGGCATAGGAGATAATTGCGGAATGGAGTCTTGCAATATCGCCCATTAGGTAGTAGAAGCCGTTGCCTGCAACCTTTCTTGCACTGTCAAGGTCAAGGCCGTTTAATGACTCCATAATTTCTGCGTGGTATGGGATGTCAAAGTCGGGAACAACAGGCTCACCGTACTTCTGCACCTCAACATTTTCACTGTCATCCTTACCGATAGGAACGGAAGGGTCGATAATGTTAGGGATGCGCATCATAATATTTTTAATCTTTTCGCTGTACTCACCCTCAAGCACCTCAAGCTCAGCAAGCCTCTGCGCGTTTGCGCTAACCTGCTTCTTTACAGCCTCAGCCTCCTCGCGCTTGCCCTGTGCCATAAGCATACCGATTTCCTTGGAAAGCTTGTTTCTGCCGCCGCGGAGTGTGTCAGCCTCCTGCTTGAAGGCGCGGTATTGGGTATCAAGCTCAATAACCTCATCAACCAAAGGGAGCTTAGCGTCCTGGAACTTCTTTTTGATGTTTTCCTTAACGATATCGGGGTTTTCTCTCAAAAACTTTAAATCAATCATATTAATCCTCCAAAGAAAGTTAAAAACCATAATTTTATATTATAATATCACTTATAACCGTTTTTGTCAAGTGGCATATTAAAAAAGGCGGGAGCATATCTTGTACTAACGATAATTATGTTAAGGAGAAAACGGAAATGGCAGAATTAAGCTTAAATAGGGAAGAAAAGGAAATGGGGGGAGTTCTAAGGCTTGGGGCAGATACTACCTTTAGCCACGAGGTTAGCGAGGAGTTTTCCTTGCCTGACTATGTGCCCGAAATAAGGCGGCTTCTAAATGTGCGCGCACAGGTCCTGCCCGAGAGCAAGTTTTTGGGTGACGGTGCAGGGGGCGGCACGGATTTGGAGCTTGGGGGCACGGTTACTTATCTTTTACTTTATACGGATGATGAGGGGAAGCTTTGCTCATTGCCCTTAAGCAGCACCTATGAGGCGCGCACCGCTTTACAGGCGCAGCCATCAAGCGTGTTTATTGATACCGCCGTTGACAGTGTAACTCCAAGGGTGAACGGTCCAAGGAAAATATCATTAAAGTCCAGGCTAAAGAGCAGGGTAATGGGCTGGGAGGAAATGAGCCTTGGGGAAAGGGTAGAGGGCAAAAGCGCGGCGGATGAGCTGTTTTTGGAAAGAAAAACGGAAAATGTAAGGTCGGTAAGCATTAAGGAAATCAGCCAACAGAATATTAGGATAAGCGATAAGCTTGATATGCAGGGCACAAGCGCCCACCCGATTTGGTGTGATGCCACAGCAACAGTTAGCGAGGCAAGGGTGCAAAGCAATACCGTGTCAGTCCGCGGAGATGTGGTGGTTAAGTGCGTTTGCGAGGAAAACGGTGAATATGTAACCCTATACAAAACAATGCCCTTAGCAGAGGAATTAGATGCCCAAGGTGCAGTGGCAGGGGATATGGCAAGGGTTAGCGCCTCTTGCATCAGCCTGTCTGTTTCCAATGAGCAGGCAGAGGGTGAGGATAAGCTTTTCTTTGACCTGGTGTGCGAAATTGAGGGCGAGCTTATAAGGAATGGGGATGTGGAGCTGACAAGGGATTTGTATTCCACCAAGCTTGAGGCAGACACGGAGTACAAAACAGTGGAGCTATACTCAGCAGCCTTAGCCCAATGCGCATCCTTCTCAATTAACGAGTCAATTAAGCGCAAGGAGAAGGAAATGGAGGAGTTGATTGACATAATAGGCGACCCTGTGTACGAAAAAGCCGATTTTAAGAACGGAAAAGCCATATATAGCATTAAGCTGAATTTAACCGCAGTAGGCAGGGATAAGGACGGTGAATACATTTCACAGAGCTACGAGGTACCCCTTAAGTACACCTGCGACTTAGGCAAGGTCAGCGGTGAAATTATTCCGAGATGTACGGTTAATATGGGAATGCTTAAATCAAGGCTTGACGGAGATAAGCTTCTTGTAAACGGAGAAATATACCTTGCTATGTCCCTTATGGAAAAAACAAAAATGTGTGTTCTTGCCTCCGCCGTTTTAAGGCATGATAAGGAGGTGAAAAGGGAGCCTGCCGCCGTGCGAATTTATTTCCCCAAGGATGGGGACACCCTTTGGGAAATAGCGAAAAAATATCACACAACCGTTAGTGCTTTGAAGGAACAAAACGACCTTTCCGCCGACACGGTAGAAGGGATAAAAAGCTTGATAATATAAATATGGCAAAGGGGCTGATGCGCTTGCATCAGCCCCTTAAAAGGTAGTTCTTATATCCGTTCAGTGCTTTTTTGATATATTAACCTGATAGCCCCACAGGTGGGTGAGGAGTCAACGGAGTTGACGGAGGGGTTAGTCCTTATATCCGTTCAAAGCCTTTTTGATATATTTTCCCGTGTAGGATTTTTCGTTTTGCGCAACCTCCTCGGGCGTGCCTTGGGCAACGATAGTTCCGCCGCCGTCGCCACCCTCGGGACCTAAGTCAATAATGTGGTCTGCGGTTTTTATAACATCTAAGTTATGCTCAATAACAACAACGGAGTTGCCTGCATCCACCAAGCGCTGAAGAACGCCGATTAGCTTCTTTACATCATCGGTGTGGAGTCCTGTGGTAGGCTCGTCAAGAATATAAATCGTTTTGCCCGTTGACCTTTTTGAAAGCTCAGTTGCCAGCTTAACCCTTTGCGCCTCGCCTCCCGAGAGTGTGGTGGAGGATTGACCTATTTTTACATAGCCGAGTCCCACATCGCAAATGGTTTGAAGCTTCTTTGAAATGGTGGGTATTTCGGAGAAGAATTTTGCCCCCTCCTCAGCCGTCATTTCAAGAACCTCGGAAATGTTTTTACCCTTGAACTTAACCTCTAAGGTGTCGCGGTTGTAACGCTTTCCCTTGCACACATCGCACTTAACATAAACGTCAGGTAAGAAGTGCATTTCAATCTTCTTTACGCCGTCGCCGTCACAGCTCTCGCATCTGCCCCCCTTAACATTAAAGGAGAAGCGGGAGGAGGTAAAGGAGCGCATTTTTGCATCGGGAGTTTTTGCAAACAAATCACGGATTTCTGTAAAAAGACCCGTATACGTGGCTGGATTTGACCTTGGCGTACGTCCGATTGGACTTTGGTCGATGGCGATAACCTTGTCAAGATTCTCATATCCCTCAATTCTGTCCACCTTGCCGGGGAAGGTGATTGCCCTGTTTAATTTTTTTGCCAGGCTTTGAAGAATAATTTTATTGACAAGGGAGCTTTTGCCCGAGCCTGAAACGCCTGTCACACAAACAAAGCAGCCAAGCGGAATTTTTACATCAATATTTTTTAGGTTGTTTTCACGGGCGCCAAAAACACTCAAGTAGCTGCCGTTGCCCGGGCGCCTTTCCTTCGGTACGGAAATTTCACGCCTGCCGCTTAGGTAAGCGCCTGTTATGGAGCTTTCGTTTGCCATGATTTCCTCAGGCGTGCCCTGCGCCACGATTTCGCCGCCGTGGACGCCTGCCCCGGGACCTATGTCAACAATATAGTCGCTTTCCAGCATTGTTTCCTCGTCATGCTCCACAACAATAACAGTGTTGCCCACATCGCGGAGCTTTTTAAGGGTGCCGATAAGCTTGGAGTTGTCCCTTTGGTGCAAGCCGATGCTTGGCTCGTCAAGAATATAAAGCACACCCACCAAGGATGAGCCTATTTGGGTTGCCAATCGAATTCTTTGCGCCTCACCGCCCGATAGCGTTGCGCTTTTCCTTGCCAAGGTCAGATACTCAAGTCCCACACTCTTCATAAAGCCGAGGCGGGCGCGGATCTCCTTCATAATTTCTTTGGCAATTTGCATTTCGCTTTCGGTAAAGGAAAGGGTATCTAAAAACTTAAGCTCATCGGTTACGGACATACGGCAAAATTCATCAATGTTTTTGCCGCCCACGGTAACGGACAGCGCCTGCTTATTAAGCCTTTGACCGTGGCAAATAGGACAAGGCGTTTCCTCAATAAACTGGTCGTAATATTCATCCCCCATCATTTGCATGCGCTGCTCAATGGTGCGGATTACACCCTCAAACTTAGTTGTCTGTCGCCTTTTTTGCTTTGCAAAGTAGCGGTCGACGGTGTAGTACTGGTCCCCCGTGCCGTAAAGAATGGCATCAAGCTGCTCCTTTGTGAAATCCTTAATCGGGGTATCCATAGAAACACCGATATACTCGCACACCGCCTTGAAAAGCGGTCCTGTCCAGCTCTGCTCATCAACGGACTTAAAGCCATTTACCTGTATTGCACCCTCGGAGAGGGAAAGGCTTGTGTCGGGGATAATCTTTTCGGGGGAAATACGGCGCAGCTCTCCAATGCCCGCGCAATGCTCACAGGCGCCGAAGGGGTTGTTAAAGGAGAAGGAGCGAGGCTCCAATTCGCCAAAGCTGATTCCGTGCTCCTCACAGGCGTAGTTGGTGGAAAACTCATATTCCACGCCCTCGCCCTCTCTCGGCATTGTAACAATGCTAACCTTACCGTCACTTGCCTTGAGGGCATTTTCCACAGAGTCGGACAAGCGGGGGCGCAAGCCCTCCTTCATAACAAGACGGTCGATGACAATGTCGATACTATGCTTTTTAGTAAGCTCTAATTCAATATCCTCGCTTAAATCATAAACGGTGCCGTCGATGCGCAAACGGACATATCCGTTTTTCTTTGCATCCGCTAATACCTTTTCGTGCCTGCCCTTCTTACCGCGGACAACGGGGGAAAGCACCATAAAGCGCTCGCCCTCGGGCAGCTCCAAGATTTTGTCTATAATTTGGTCAATGCTTTGCTGCTTGATTTCTTTGCCGCAAACGGGGCAATGCACCGTGCCGAGGCGAGAGTACAAAAGCCTTAGGTAATCGTAAATTTCCGTGACTGTACCAACAGTGGAGCGCGGATTTTTTGAGGTTGTCTTTTGGTCGATTGATATAGCGGGGGAAAGCCCCTCAATGGAGTCCACATCCGGCTTGTCAAGCTGACCCAAGAATTGGCGCGCGTAGGAGGACAGGGACTCAACAAATCTCCTGTGTCCCTCCGCATATATGGTGTCAAACGCCAAGGAGCTTTTGCCCGAGCCTGAAAGACCCGTCAATATAACAAGCTTGTCCCTTGGGATGGTTATATCTATATTTTTAAGGTTATGCACTCTTGCACCCTTAATTTCAATTTGATTTTTCATTTTCTACCCTTATTTCTTTGTAGTTTTCAGTTCCTTAATCCTGTCACGCAGGTATGCCGCCTTTTCAAATTCCAGCTTGGCGGAGGCACTGCGCATTTCCTTGGTAAGCTCGGCAATAAGCTTTTCCTTTTCCTCTGCGCTTAGCTTGCCCTTTTTCTTTTTGTCCTCTTTTTTACCAAGGTCAATAACATCGTACACACCCTTGATAATAGTCTTGGGCACAATTCCGTTTTCCTCGTTATAGGCTTGCTGTATGGCGCGGCGGCGGTTGGTTTCGTCAATTGCCAGCTTCATAGACTTGGTAACCTCGTCGGCATACATTATAACGTGTCCGTTTGCGTTTCTTGCCGCGCGGCCAATGGTCTGTATCAAGGACCTTTCGGAGCGGAACAAGCCCTCCTTGTCTGCATCAAGTATAGCCACCAAGGAAACCTCGGGTATGTCAAGACCCTCACGGAGCAAGTTAATGCCCACAAGCACATCAAACTCCCCAAGGCGCAGGCTGCGGATAATCTCCATACGCTCAATGGTGTCAACATTGTGGTGAATGTATTTTACCTTAATATCGTTGGAGGCTAAGAAGTCCGTTAAGTCCTCAGCCATCTTTGTGGTAAGGGTTGTAACAAGCACCCTCTCCTTTTTCTCAATGCGCACACGGATTTCGCCGATAACATCGTCAATCTGTGTGGAAATAGGTCTTATCTCCACGCTTGGGTCAACCAAGCCCGTGGGTCTAATAAGCTGCTCCGCAACATTGGTGGATTGCTCCCTTTCAAAATCACCCGGGGTGGCGGAAACAAAAATCGTTTGGTTCAGCTTTGACAAAAATTCGGGAAAGTTAAGCGGTCGGTTATCGTATGCGGAGGGCAGGCGGAAGCCGTACTCAATTAGGTTAGTCTTTCTTGCCAAATCTCCACCACTCATACCCCTTATCTGCGGTACGCTTACATGGCTTTCGTCAATGAACATAATGTAGTCCTTGGGGAAGTAGTCAAGCAGGGTGTAGGGGGTTGAGCCGGGGGCGCGTCCGCTTAGCACACGGGAGTAGTTTTCCACTCCTGAGCAAAAGCCGATTTCACGGAGCATTTCAATATCGTACTTGGTACGCTCCTCGATTCTTTGCGCCTCAAGGAGCTTGTTTCGGCTCTTGAAGTAGTCCACGCGCTCCACCATTTCATCGTATATCTTTTGGAGCGCCGCCTCACGCTTGTCGCTTGACACAACATAGTGGTTGGCAGGGAAGATCACCGCGTAGGACATATTTCTTAAAATCTCTCCCGTTAAGGTGTTTATTTCTGAAATACGGTCAATTTCCTCGCCAAAAAACTCAACGCGGATTGCCTTGTCCGTGGAGGAGGCAGGGAAGATTTCAACCACGTCCCCGCGAATTCTAAACTTATTACGGATAAAATTTACATCGTTTCGCTCGTAGTTCAACGCAATAAGCTGGCGCGCTAAATCATCGCGGGACATATCCATCCCCTCACGCAAGCCGATTTGCAGGCTCTGATATTCCTCCGGGTCACCAAGGGAGTAAATGCAGGATACGCTTGTTACAATAATTACATCGCGGCGCTCAAAAAGTGCGCTTGTGGCGCTGTGGCGGAGCTTATCGATTTCATCGTTTATCATTGCATCCTTTTCAATGTAAATATCCTTGCCGGGGATGTACGCCTCGGGCTGATAGTAGTCATAGTAGGACACAAAGTACTCAACGGCAGAGTTGGGAAAAAGCTCCCTCATTTCGGAGCAAACCTGCGCCGCCAAGGTTTTGTTTGGCTCGAAAATAATGGTGGGGCGGTTAACATTTGCAATTACATTTGCCATGGTAAAGGTCTTGCCGCTGCCTGTTACGCCCAAAAGGGTTTGCATCCTCTCACCGCGCAAAATGCCGTCAGTTAAGGACTTTATTGCCTGTGGTTGGTCGCCTGTGGGCTTGTATTCACTTTTAAGCTCAAACCTGCTCATATTAACCTCCTGTGTTATTTAAAGCTATCTATGTTATTTTAGCATAATTAATTTTAAATGTAAACATTATTAATGTAAAAACAAATGAGAATTTAAGCTAAAAATGGGGCGTAAAACCGCCCCATAGTTTATTTGTTAAATAGCTTAAGCGCCTCTGCCTTTGTGTACCTGTATTCCTTGTTGCAGAATTGGCAGTTAAGGCAAAGCTCCTCGGGCTCGCCTGCTTCCCTTTGCTCATCAAAGATTTTCTCAATCTCCTGCTTGCCAAGGCTGATAATGGCGCGCTCTGTGCGCTCTGCAGTGCAGTTGCACTCATAGTCAATTTCAAGCTCATCAAAAAGGTCGTACTCGATGCCGTTTAGCGCAATTTTAAGCACCTCCTCGTTGGAAAGACCCTTGTCAAAAAGGCTTGAAACATTTGAAAGCATTTTTGCGTTTTCCTCCAAGCGGGAAACAACCTCCTCGTCAGCAAAGGGAAGGAGCTGTACGAAAACACCGCCTGCGGCGCGGCAGGAATAATCAGTGTCAACTAAAACACCAAGGGCGCAAAGGGTTGGCACCTGCTCGCTTACCGCATAGTACTGTGCAATGTCCTCGGCAACCTCGCCGCTTACAAGCTCAATGTTTCCGTTGTATGGCACCTCAGCGCCCACATCCTTGGAAACGGACAAAATACCGCCGCCCACAATGCCCGAAACATCAAGCTTTCCGCTTGGCTTCAACGGCACATCTGCCTGTGGGTTTTGGATATAGCCCTTAACATTTCCGTAGTAGTCGGCAACGCAAAGGGTTGTGCCTGCCAAGCCCTGACCCCTGATTGCAACGGTCATTGTGTTTTCCTTTTCGGGAAGCATAGTTCCCATAACGCTGGAAGCGGTAAGGAGCCTACCGAAAAGGGCAGTTGCTGTTGGGGCTGTGCCGTGAATTTTAATTGCCTCGTTTACTATATCCTTTGAATTTATTACAAAGGCACGGGCACTGCCGTCCCTTGTCATTGCGCGAATGATTGTTGAACTCATATTTCCTCCTTAATTCGCCCTGAAGTTCGGGGAATTTTCATCCTTTTTACATCTTACGGTAAAATACCATTTTTCGTTTTCTTCTGTGGCGGGGGTGTGGCTTAGGTCACCGTAAACTCCTAAAATCTCGAACCCTGTGTCCTTTAAAGCCTTCTCGATTTGTCGCCTTGAATAGCACCGTTCCCTTTGCGCCTCATCCTGCCTTGTGTATGTACCGTCCTCATTTTCTGTAAAAACAGATAAGAAAAAGCTGCACATTTTGCTTTTTTCGTTGTATTCATTTTGCCAAGCGCAAAGCAAACCGTCATTTTCTAAAACATAGTCGTTATTTCCGTATACATTTTTAAAGCGGTGAGGAGTATTTACATCAAAAACAAACACTCCGTCGGGGATAAGATAGTTATAAACAAGCCCAAAGCACTTTTTCACATCACTGATTTTCGTTAAATAATTAATGCTGTCAAGGGAGCAAACGCAGGCATCCACTGTGCCGTAAAGCTCAAAATCCGTCATATCCTGGCAAAGCCAAAGCACATCGGAAATCCCTCTTTTGAAGCATTCCTCACGGGCAACGGAAAGCATATCCTCGCTTATGTCAACCCCTGTCATATCATAGCCCCTGTCACGGAGCTTAAGGGTTAGCTTTCCCGTTCCGCAGGCAAGGTCAAGGACAAGAAGCGTCTTTGACTTTTCATTTTCCTCAATTTCCTTTGCAAGATAGTCTGCCAAAGCATCATAGTCACAGCCTATGTTCAGCGTGTCATATGCCTTAGCAAGGGAAGAATACTGTGTAATGCTCATAGCCGCCTCCTTATGCTTTCAATATCAATTACCAATTATAGCACAAAAATTTCTTAAAGTAAAGATATAATATAAAAAAGGTCGCCTTGAATAATCAAGGCAACCAATGCCACACCGATTTAAGCTCGGTGTGGCGAGAAACCGCATCAGCCCCTTAATAAAATCCTGCTCAAATCCCCTGCTCCCATTAAAACTACGGCATCACAGTGGGTTTTGGCGACCCTGTGTTTGATTTTTTCAATATTGCTCTCATAAGTGCCGCCGCAATCAAGGGCGAAATTTTCCTCGCTTAGCTCATAAATGTTTTCCTCCCTTGCCGAAAAGGTGGGGAAAAATACAAGCTCGCCCGCATCCTCAAAGGCGGTGGTAAATTCGTTATATAAATAAAACGTACGGGAAAATGTGTGGGGCTGAAAAACGCAAAGGATATTTTTGTAGCCCATTTGCTTAAAGGCAGAAAGAGAGGCGCGTATTTCTGTGGGATGGTGGGCGTAATCAACAAAAATGTCCGCCCCTGTGTCTGTTTTTCCCTTAAGCTCTGTCCTGTCCTTAACCCCTTGAAAGGTTGAAATCGCCTTCTTTATAATGTCAATGGGTATGCCATCTGTGTGTGCAACCGCAAAGGCGCCCAAGGCATTATAAGCATTATGCTTGCCAAAAAGAGGAATGCTTACCGTAGATAGCAGGCTGCCGCCCCTGTAAACCAAAACCGTTGTGCCACACTCATCCTCTTTTATTATCTCTCCCCGATAGCAGGCGTCCTTGCAAAAGCCAAAGGTGATGGCATTTTTGTGGCTCAGCCTTTTGCAAAGCTCATTATCGCAATTGATAAATGCGCGGCGGGCGTGGCTTATGTACTCTTGAAAGGCATTAACCACGTCCTCAGTTGAGAAAAAATAGTCCGGGTGGTCAAGCTCCATATTAAGCACAAGGGCATCTGTTGCAGGCAAGCACAAAAAGGAGCGCTGATACTCACAGGCTTCAAAAATGCAACACTCCCTGCCCCCAAACCTGTACCCTGTGTCGCAATTTTTCATTTTTGCGCCGCAAAAAACGGTGGGGTTTTTCTTGGCGCTTTTGTAAATGTGGCATAAAAGGGAGGTGGTGGTGCTTTTGCCGTGCATACCGCTAACCCCTATTCTTGCCCTGTGTAAATTGGCAATGTAGCCTAACAGGTTGGCGCGGGACACCAAGGGGATTTTTAATTGCTTTGCGCGGCGGTATTCCAAATTATGCTCATCAATGGCGTTTGTGTACACCACCATATCCATATCCTGTATGCTGTCGGGGGTGGAAAAATACCTAACTGTGGCAATCTCCTCAAGGTGCGCTGTTCTTTCGCTCCTTTCCCTGTCATAGCCGTAAATTTCCTTGCCGAGGCTTAAGCAAAATTCCGCAATTCCACTCATGCTTATGCCGCCAATACCGATAAAAAACACTTTTTTGCTCACTTCAAGCATAGCTTTAAGCTCTTCAAATGTAAATTTTGTGTTACGTAATGCCATAAAAATACTCCCTTTTGCCATTTTTTTGATAGTTTTCTGAAAAATTTCTAAAAAATTACTTAAAATATTAAAATTGTACTTGTACTTTTCAAATTTTTTTGATATAATGATGTCGTCAAGTAATTTTATCGTTCGAGGGGAGGACGAAAAATGGTTGTTACAGACATCAAAATTAGGAAGTTTTTTAACGAGGGTCCTATGAAGGCAGTTGTTTCCGTTACTTTTGACGGTGCGCTTGCTGTTCACGATGTAAAGGTAATTAATGCTAAGGACAAGTTCTTTATCGTTATGCCAAGCCGTAAAAATCCGGATGGCACTTACAGGGACATTGTACACCCAATCAACTCTGATTTCAGGGCTGAGCTTGAGGGTGCTGTTATTAAGGCTTATTTTGACGGCCTTGCTACTGCAGAGTTTGCAGATGGCGACACAGCAGCGGATGCTGAGTAAAAATTTCACAAAACTGTCGGCATAAAAGCCGACTTTTTTGTTTTACATTATTGACATACAAGATAAATGTTGTTATAATATTGTAATAATATAATATGCTAACTTTATGATTTTGAGAGGTTAATTATGGCAGCTAAAATACAAAAGCCAAGGGGAACTATGGATATTTTTCCAAGCGAAGCGCGCCTTTGGCAGAAAATTGAGAACACCGCCCGTGACGTTGCCGCACGCTACGGCTTTGGGGAAATCCGCACACCTACCTTTGAGGAGCTTGCGCTGTTCAAGCGCGGTGTCGGTGAGGTGACAGACGTTGTTCAAAAGGAAATGTACACCTTTACTGACCGTGAGGACAGGGTTTTTGCCCTTCGCCCTGAGGGTACTGCCTCCTGCGTTCGCGCAATTATTGAAAACGGTAAAACCTCCGATGTTATGCCGCTGAGATACTATTACATAATAAATTGCTTTAGATACGAAAAGCCACAGGCGGGAAGAAGCCGTGAGTTTTTCCAGTTCGGTACAGAGATGTTCGGCACCAAGGATGCCAGCGCAGATGCAACTGTAATTTCCTTGGCTGACACCCTTATCCGTGAGCTTGGCATTGAAAATGTGGAGCTGCACATTAACTCTATCGGCTGTCCGAACTGCAGACCTAAATACAGAGAAGCGCTTGTTGAGTACTTTAAGTCCCACGAGGAGGAGCTTTGTGACACCTGCCGTGAAAGGCTAAAGACAAACCCGCTTCGTGTTCTTGATTGCAAGAGCCCAATTTGCTCCGCCTTGGCAAAGGAGGCGCCGGCAACTGTTGACTACCTTTGTGAGGAGTGCGACAACCACTTTGCTGACTTGAAGGCGTACCTTGATGCCCAGGGCATTAAGTACACTGTTGATACAAGAATTGTTCGCGGTCTTGACTACTATACAAAGACAGTATTTGAGTTTATCTGTAAGAACATCGGCGCCCAAAGCACTGTTTGCGGCGGCGGCAGATACGATGGACTTATGGAGCAGCTTGGCGGTCCGTCCCTGCCCGGCATCGGCTTTGGTATGGGACTTACCCGCATTATCCTTGCAATGCAGGAAAGCGGCGTTGCAGACATTCCCGAAAACAAGCCTGTTCTTTACATTGCCCCTATGGGTAGTGCCGCAAGGGCAAAGGCAATGGGCATTGTTGCGAGCCTTAGGGAAAAGGGCTACTATGCCGAGTGTGACATCAGCGCAAGGAGCTTAAAGGCGCAAATGAAGTATGCGGACAAGCTTGGCGCCCGTTACACCCTTATCATAGGTGACAGTGAGTTGGAAAGCGGCAAGGCACAGCTTAAGGATATGGAAAACAGCACACAGCAAGAGATTGAAATTGATAATATTTGCGACATCATTTGCAAATAAAGGAGATAATATGGAAATTTTCGAGAAAAATGACAGCCGTACCCACTATTGCGGTACACTAACCAAAGCGAATATAGGACAAAGGGTTTGCGTTCTCGGCTGGGCACAGAAGCAGAGGAACTTAGGCTCCCTTATCTTCATTGACCTCCGAGACAGAAGCGGAGTTGTTCAGCTTGCCTTTGATGAAAATACCGAGAAGGAGATTTTTGATAAGGCGTTTTCCGTTCGCGCGGAGTTCGTTCTTTGCGCAAAGGGCGTTGTCCGTGAAAGAGCTACAATTAATAAGAATATCCCAACAGGCGATATTGAAATCGTTGTTGACGGCTTTAAGGTTTTGAACAAGGCT
Organism: Clostridia bacterium; assembly: GCA_017452475.1. GTDB lineage: Bacteria > Bacillota > Clostridia > Oscillospirales > CAG-272 > RGIG2000. The sequence continues at coordinate 30,640 of JAFTMJ010000084.1, forward strand.
CAAACACCTCCCTTTGAAATTAGCGACGCTAAGGAGGTTAAGGCTGAGCTTAGGATGAAGCATAGGTATCTTGACCTTCGCCGTCCCTCTATGCAGTACAACATTATCGCAAGGTCAAAAATTACCAACCTTGCAAGGAACTATTTTAACGATAACGGCTTTATTGATATTGAAACACCAAACCTTATAAGACCTACTCCCGAGGGAGCAAGGGACTACTTGGTGCCAAGCCGTGTTCACAAGGGCTGCTTCTACGCCCTTCCCCAGTCCCCACAAATTTACAAGCAGCTTCTTATGTATTCAGGCTTTGACAGGTACATTCAAATTGCCCGTTGCTTCCGCGATGAGGATTTGCGTGCTGACCGTCAGCCCGAGTTTACACAAATAGATATGGAAATTTCATTCACAACCGAGGATGAGATTATGGCAATCAACGAGGGCTTCCTTGCTTATATCTTCAAAAACTTTATGGGCAAGGAGCTAAAAACACCCTTCCTTCGTATGACATGGCGCGAGGCTATGGAAAGGTACGGCTCCGACAAGCCTGATATCCGCTTCGGCTTTGAGCTTAATAATATTTCCGATATTGTTGAAAACAGCGAGTTTAAGGTGTTCTCGGGCGCTGTGCAGGGCGGTGGCTCTGTTCGTGCTATTAATGTTAAGGGCGGCGCTAAATTCTCAAGAAAAGAAATCGATGCTCTTACCGAGAAGGCAAAGCACTACCACGCAAAGGGTCTTGCTTGGCTTAAAAAATCAAACGGCGAGGTTTCCTCATCTTACGCTAAGTTCTTAACAGAAAATGAAAACAATGCAATTATGGAAAGACTTGGTCTTGAGGACGGCGACCTTATCTTGATTGTTGCCGACAAGAACAAGGTTGTGTTTGATACTCTTGGCGCTTTGCGCTGTGAGTGCGCAAAGAGGCTTGGACTTCTTGACCCGTTCGATTTTAAGTTCTTGTGGGTTACCGAGTTCCCACTCTTTGAGTATAGTGAGGAGGATGGCAGATACTACGCAATGCACCATCCATTCACCCAGCCAATGGTTGAGGACTACCATATGATTGATACCGACCCGGGTAAGGTAAGGGCAAGAGCATACGATATCGTATTGAACGGCACCGAACTTGGTGGCGGTTCAATCAGAATTAACACAACCGAAATGCAGGAGCATATGTTCCGTGTCCTTGGCATTTCCGAGGAGGACGCACAGGAAAAGTTCGGCTTCCTCTTGGAGGCATTCAAGTACGGTGTTCCACCTCACGGCGGTCTTGCCTTCGGTCTTGACAGGCTTGTTACATTGCTTCTCGGCCACGAGGACATCCGTGATGTTATCGCCTTCCCTAAGGCGCAAAACGCATCGGAAATTATGTCCAAGTGCCCATCCTTTGCAAACCCCAGTGACCTTGAGGAGCTTGGTATTGCAATTATCCCACAAACAGAGGAATAATATAATAACAACGGCACATAACCTGTGCCGTTGTTTTAAATAGGAAGGAAAAATGGCAAATATAGAAGAAACGCTTGTAAAGCTAAGCAAATCCAAGTTCCGTTCATCCTTTCACTTAACAAAAAAGGAAAGGGAGTATGCCCTTGAAAAGGGGCTTGATGTTATAGAGTCCCACGCAAGAGATTTTGTTTCCAAACGTCTTGCCCCTGCCTATATACCAAATGACGGCAGCCAAACGCCAACCAAAGGGCATCCTGTTTTTAAGGCTCAGCATGCCTGCGCCTGTTGCTGCCGTGGCTGCCTTAATAAGTGGTACAAGGTGCCTAAGAATATAGAATTATCAAGCATTCAAGAGGAAAAGATAGTAAATTTACTAATGGCTTGGATTAGAAAAGAATTGGAATAAAACAAACAAGTGCAAATATTTACACTTGAACATACATTATAGGTGAATGATGAATTATACATATATTTTAAGATGCAGTGACGGCACTCTTTATTGCGGCTGGACAAATAATCTTGAAAAAAGGATTAAGGCGCATAACGAGGGCAAGGGCGCAAAATACACCCGTAGCCGCCTGCCTGTCACTCTTGTTTACTATGAGGAGTTTGAAACCTCAAGGGATGCTCAAAGCCGTGAAGTAAAAATCAAGAGATTGACAAGAAAGCAAAAATTAGAGCTAATAAATAAAAACAAAAATGAGCCGAATTAATCGGCTCATTTTTAATAGCTTGAGTATGCCACAGTAGGCATTAGGCTTTTTCGTTTACTCCTTTACGGCATATAGCTTATATAGGTCTGCGTAAATTCCCTTTTGCTCAAGCAGCTCACTGTGTGTGCCGCTTTCCTCAATACCGTTTTCGGTAAGCACCAAAATTCTGTCAGCATTTTTAATTGTGGTTAGGCGGTGAGCAATTGTAAAGGTTGTCCTGCCCTTTGCCAGCCTTTCAAGGGACTCCTGCACAATTCTTTCACTCTCATTGTCAAGGGCGCTTGTTGCCTCGTCAAGGATAAGAATTGGCGGATTCTTAAGGAACAGGCGGGCAATGGAAATCCTTTGCTTTTGTCCGCCGGATAGCTTAACACCCCGTTCACCCACATATGTGTCGTAGCCATTTGGCAATGACATTATAAACTCGTGGGCGCCTGCCATTTTGGCGCTTTCTACAATTTCCTCATCCGTTGCGTCCTTTTTGCCATAAGCAATGTTTTCTCTTACGCTACCCGAGAAAAGGTAAACATCCTGCGCCACCACACCAATGCTCTCACGCAAGGAGCGCAGTGTGATGTCCTTAATGTTAGTGCCGTCAATGGTAATTTCGCCGCTTGAAATTTCGTAAAACCTTGGGATTAAGGAGCATAGGGTTGTTTTGCCTCCCCCCGAGGGACCAACAAGGGCAATGCTCTCACCCTTTTTCACGGTTAGGTTAAGGTTGGTTAAAACCTGCTTTTTATCACTTTCGTAGCTAAAGGAAACATTTTTAAATTCAATTTCACCCTGCAAGTTTTCGATGTCACAGGCATTAGGGCTGTCCTTAATTTCAGGCTCGATTGCCATAATCTCACAGAAGCGGTCAATACCTGTAATACCCCTTTGGAACTGCTCTGAAAACTCAACAAGCTTTCGTATTGAGTTAATAAGAGTTGTTACAAAGAGGAGGTAAGCAACATAGTCCGCCGCTGAAATTTTGTCATAAACCAAGAAAAGACCGCCCGCGATAACAACAACAATGTACATAAGTCCGTCGAAAAGACGGGTGGTGGACTGAAATGCGCCCATAACATAGTAAGCGCCCTTTTTGATTTTGTAAAACTTAGAGTTGCCCTTTTCGAACTTTTCTTCCTCCAATCCCTCGTTTGCAAAGGACTTTACAACGCGAATGCCCAAGAGGCTGTCCTCAATTTGCGCATTTAGCTCGCCTGTTTGCTTTCTTGATTCGTTAAAGGCGTTTTTCATTCTTTTTCTGAAGAATACTAAGGATATAATAATAAGCGGAACACAGGCGAACACAATTAGAGTTAAGTACACATTCATTGTGCAAAGGATGATAAAGGAGCAAATGATTTTAATGCCCGAAATAAAGAATTCCTCGGGGCAGTGGTGTGCAAACTCTGTTACATCAAACAGGTCAGTGGTTATGCGGGACATAAGCGTGCCGATTTTCGTGTTGTCGTAATACGAAAAGGATAGCTTTTGCAAATGACCAAATAGGTCGCGGCGCATATCCGTTTCTATCCTTGTGCCCATTATGTGACCCACCGATGCCATATAGAAGTTGGCAAAGGTATCTATAATTCTAAGCACAACATACAAAAGTCCGCACCTAAGAATAAGACCCACAGTTAATGCGGCAGGGTTTTCTGTTGCCACACCTGTAATTTCACGCACAATCATAGGCAGTACAAGCTCGCACACGGTTGTAAGTGAAGCGCAAAGCAGGTCAAGAAACAGGGTCCACTTGTATTTTTTATAATAAGGTACAAATTTTCTGATTAGACTAAAGCTGTTTTTCTTTTCCTTCATTTCAAACCTCCTTGTCTATTTTATATAGAAGTAATTTTAGCACAATTTAACCAAGGTGTCAACAAAAAAAGAGCAGAATTTTCTGCAATACCATTAAGTTAAGAAACGAATAAAAAACAAAGAATACTCCTAAACAGGCAAGAAAGCGAGTTTAGGAGTATTCTTATGCAAAAAAGGTATAGAGAAAAAAGGCAGCAAAAAACTGTCGAAAAAATATTGCAAAAG
>JAFTMJ010000085.1 GCA_017452475.1 Clostridia bacterium
AGATTGACAGGGTTGTGAGGAAAAGAGTGGGGCATTAGAACGCTCCTTCCACCGCAAGCGGTCCCCCTCAGCACAAGGCACGGCGCAAACGCTCGCCTCCACCGACGGAGGCTTTTTTACGGGGTTTGCACCGAGATTGACAGGGTTGTGAAGAAAAGAGTGGAGCAATAGAACGCTCCTTCCACCGCAAGCGGTCCCCCTCAGCACAAGGCACGGCGCAAGCGCTCGCCCCCACCGGTGGAGGCTTAAATGCAAAATGATAACACCAAACAAAAAAGCACTTCGTGATTGAAGTGCTTTTTGTTTTTTAAGTATTATACGATACCAATTGTTTGCGTTTGCAAACATATCACTTGCGACACTGCGTAGCAATATATCACAAATTACGCAAGGAATTCATACCGCTGCGTTAGTGACAACGATTATCTGCCTCTCATAGAAGCGCGCTGCTCCTCGTCGGTCATTTGAACCTTTTCCTTCTTCTTTGTTACCACGATATTTCTAAAGAGAATATCAAGGATAAAGAGGATTAAGGCAATTATAGCCACGGGGGTGCTTGCATCGTGGTCGAAAATTCTGATAATACCCTCGGTATCATCATACATTGTTCCAACCTTGTCGCTTGAAACATCAATACCGCCGCCGTTTGCAATCATACCCTTAATGGTGGTTTCGCCCTCGGTATTAAATACATCGTACTCGGTGTTGTAGTATCCTGTTACGGCAAAGGTGATCCTGTCCTTAACCTTACCCTTTTTGGCAACCTGGTCCTCCAAGCTAAGCTGAATTACATAGGTTTCATCAAGGTTAGGTGTGGAAATTTCCGCCCTATATTTCCTTACCGCAATTGCGGTAAGAGGTGTTTGGCTCACAACATTGCCCTTTTCATCAATAATCTTGGCAAGCAAAAGCTCGTTCTTCCTTATTTCCTCAGGAGTGTTAACCACAACGGTGGTAATTGCCTCATCACGGGAAACGGAATAGTCAAGACCTGTTGATGTAACCTGGCGGTTCATTGTAGCATTGAACATATTTGTAACCAAGTTAATGCCGTTGGAGTCGTTATTGTTAAACAATACGCCCGTCCAATCGGAGTTACCAAGGTCGGACATATAAACGCTTACCTTACCAAGACCGTACTGCCATTCGGCATAGAGTGGCTTAAGCTGGTCAACATAAACAACAAGCTCAGCCTCCTCCTTAATAACGGAGCTGTAATAGCCGCCGATGGTTTCATAGCCACGAACGCCAACCAAAACGCTGGAGTTAAGTGACTTCTGCATTGGGAGAACCTCACGCTCGTTAACAAGCTCTGCGGTAACCTCCTCCGCCTTTTCAACAATACTGTCGGACAAGTCCTCGGGAGTGTTAACACGCACGGTTGTTCCCTTACCTGCCTCGGCAATCTTTTGAAGCTCCTCAATTTGTCCCGCATCGTCAGCGCCGATGGAAATTGTGGAGGTTACAGTACCTGCCGTTGCCATACGCTCAACAATACCCTCATAGCCTGAGCCCTTGTCATTCGGCGCACCGTCGGACATAAACAGCACCTGCTTAATGTGAAGGAGAGTTTTGTTGTTTGTCTTTGAAAGCATATCGCTGGCGGACTGAATAGCCCACTTATAGGATGTACCGTAGGACTTGATGTACTGCTTTGTTTGCTCATCCACACCGCCGTCGGTTTTGAAGTTATCAGGCTTCTTATATCCCTGGGAGGTGTACTTGTCCCCATCCTTTTCGCCGATTGGAATATCGGACTCATTACCGTCCTTATCAAGGTAGTGGTAATAGTAGTAATGCCTTAGCTCATATTCAACAAGCTCGCAAATCTCCGCCCTGTTCTCGGCGTTGCCAAGCTGCTGCATTTCAAGTGCCACGTGGGAATCCTGGTCGAAGCAGACAATGCCCACATAGTCAGTGTCGCTAAAGCCTGCGCCCGTTGCCTGCTCCTCCTCGGTGGCGCCAAGCATTAATACCTTCTTAACGCTTTCCACCACAAGCTCGAAACGGGACCTGCCGCTTGAGCCCATAAGCTTTTTCATAGAGGATGAAAGGTCAACAACAAGCACCATTGCAACTGTTTCTCTTTCGCCCTCAAGGGTTAGCTCAACAGGCAGGATGTCTGCAATCGGGCTCTTTTTATACTCATATCCGTCGGCGCCGATATCATAGAAGTTGTCACCGAAGGAAACGAACAAGCCCCTGCCAAGCTCATCAACATATCTCTTTAGGTTTTCGCCTGCGTTTTCGGGAAGGTCAGCAAAGTTAACGTCCATCATAACAACCTGGTCGTACTCCAAAAGACCCTCAAGGGTTGATGGGAACTGCTTTGGTGAAATGGGACCCCTTATTGCGTAATCCTTAAGCTTTGTAAGAACAGAGCTGTTCTTAATCTGCTCAAACTGACCGGGCTGTTCAGGGTTATTAAAGTCACCGTCAACTATCAAAATTGACTTTTGTGCATCAAGTGAATACCAGGTGTAAAGTGTGTTGTTGCCGTTTAAGAGGTCGCGCCTTGCGTCAACCTCAACGGTGGCGCAAATGGTGTTAACACCCACAACCTCAGGGGTGTAGGTCATTTTAACAACCTTTACGCCCGGGTCAATATCAAGTTGCATCTGTGTTTTAATATCACCGTCGGTTAAGGTGATTGTTGCGTTGCTTACAAAGCTTGTTGCCCTAAGCACAAGCTCAACGGTAACATCGCCGCCCTCGGGCACCTTGCTGTTTGTGTTGATGGAAACAAGCTGAACCTCGTTCTTCTTGTTCTCCCCCTTAACAAGGCTTAGGTGAGCGCCGCTAATCTGTATACCGTCCTTGAGCTGGTTAGCTGCTGTAATACCGTTACCAAGTGTTTCAATACCGTCGCTTAGCACAACCATTTTTTTGTTCTGCTTAAGCTCGGAAAACAGCTCCGAGCCAACCTTAATTGCTTGCTCAATATTGGTTTGGTCTAATTTTTGACCGCTTTTGTCGAATTGGATAAAATCGCTTGCGTTTGTGTCGAACTCGTCATCATCAACAATCTTAACAACATTGTTGGCGAACATAACAACCGCAAACTTTGTTTTTTCCTTATCAGACACATTAACAACGCTCTTTATGTACTTGTTCATTTCATCCTTCATATGGATGTTACTTTCGGACACATCGGCTAAGAAAACAACCTTGGTTTCCAGCTTTTCATCAGTGGTTTCGGTAACCTTGATGCCTGCCAAAAGACCTGAAAGCAAGAAAATAAGCGTTAAGTGAATGATAAATGGGATTAAGTGCTTTGTTGAAGCCCTACGCTTCTTGTTCAGCCTTAAAAATGGGATAATGCCCAAAAGCAAGGCGGGAATTAAAATTAAGAACAGTAAAGGGCGTTCTACCGCTATATCAATATTGCTCACGATAATATACCCCCCATTCAATAATTAATAACAAGATAAGCAGTGCGATTATATATGGGAATATTTCCACAGGCTCTGCGGTTTCAACAGCGCCGTCCACGGGCTCGGGCGCAACCAAGGACTCGGTTGGTACCCTTTGCACAATCATAGACTCCTCCTGTGAAACGTGACCTGTGACAGAGTAGGACTTAACATCGTCTACCGTATCCATATCATCGCCGTCAGGGAACACTACCCTAACCTCATATTTACCGGGGGTTTCAATAATGAAGGTTTCCTTAAGCCTGTCAGCCAAGGTTTCACCCTCCTTAAGCGCCTTATCCGGGTTTGTTTTGATTTCTTGAATTAGCTTATCAACCTCTATCTTGTTAACGAGCTTGCCGTCAAAATAGCGCTCAATAACCTTAGCTCCCGCAGGGAAGTTAAAGCTAATCTCGCTGCCAACGGGGGCGGTGCGCTCCGCAACAGGGTCGGGAATTGAGAAGTTAACCATATTTCTTATAAGAAGCGGGAAGTCGGAAATAAAGATTGGCATTGATGACATACTGAAGTCGAAGGTGGAAACAACCATCCTTACGCTTCCGTTGTTACCCGCAATCATTATATCCTGATCGTTAGCTGTGTAAATGGGCCTAAAGCTGCCAATATTTGCAATTGGTCGGTAGGAGGTAACGGAGGCGTAAATCTCCGTACCTAAGCTTGGGAACCTGATTGGTGTATCAAAGTCCACATTCTTTACAATCTCGCTAACAATATCAACGCCTAAGGACTTATGTACTCTAAATCCTGCGTCGGTTCCGCTGGTATCCTTAACCTCGTTACTGATAATAATGCCTGTTTCCCCTGCAAATGCCTCCTTGGCATTTAGGAGCCACACGCCGCCGTCAGTTGGGAGAACATATGGGGTAATTCCTTCAAAAATGTAAAGGTCATAGCCCTTCAAATCTCCTGCTGAGATAATGTCGGCAAACATATTTTCAGTGTTGATTTCGTAGCCCGCTGCCTTAATTGCGGCAAAGAGGGTGGAGCTGCAATGCTTCTTGCCCGCCTCGTCCACAACGTGGGTGCTGACATACGCAATCTTAGGATTTTCCTTGTTTCTCGGATACAGGGTAAAGGAATTGTCATCCTTAAAGCTGTCCTCGGTATTAAGCTCCACAGTGGCGGAGGTGTACTTTTTAACAGCCTTTGAAAGGTTAACTCTTATTTCATCCCTACCTGCGTCCGCAGTAGTTGAGTGGGTAAACCTAACAGACACAACCTGGTTCGGCTTTAGATCAATTATCTTTTGCGCCGCAACCTCACCGTCTATCCTCAGCTTTACGGAAACACGGGAGTCAAGACCGTAATTACCTATGGAGGCAACAAACTCGGTACCGTTGATTAGCACATTCTCCTCAAGGGTGAGAACGCCTGCGTTCCACTCCCCGTCCCTCTTACAGTCAATAACCTCAATGTCATCTGTGTTAACATATTCCTTGTCTGTATAGAGCTGGATTTTTGCGCCCCTGTTAAGGTTTAAAACATCTGTTGCTTTTGTAAGGGCATCTGCAATATTGGAGTCGCCCATAGTGCAGGTAAGTCCCCTTAGCGCAGTTAGGAATTCGCCCTTGTCTGTTTCTCTTGTTACAACAGAAATGGCTTCCTCACCTGCTAAAATAAGTGTGATTTGGCTGTTTGAGCCAATATCCTCTGCCTCCTCCTCAATGAGCTTTTTCGCATGCTCAAAGCGAGTTTCCTTGCCGTTTTTGGCAAGCATACTTGCGGAAGCGTCTAAAATTACTATTCTTTCCTCAGTTTCAAGCGGTTTTATAGTTGGACGGGCAATGGCAAAACTCGCAGCAACTACGGTTAAAATCTGAAGGATAAGCAGTAATGACATTATGAAATTCAATGGAATTTTACGCTTAACATATTTCAAGCTTCGCTTCCAAATAAATGTACTGGAAACGCTCTTGGACTTATACCTTGACCTTAATATATAAATAATTATAATTATAGGAATGGCAAGTAAGCCTAAAAGACCAAGTGGATAAATAAAACTCATTTGATTACTTCCGCCTCATAGCCCTTTCCAAAGATTACCTTTTCAATGGGGTCATCGGATGAAACTGTAAAGAAGGTTACATTTCGCGCAGCGCAGAAATCAATAATCTCCTTTTCATATTCATCAAGCGCCCTTTGATAGGCTTCTACCATTTTTTTAGTTACAACCATTCTCATATTACGGCCGTCGGCAATGTCGGGTGCCTCAGAGTCCATCATATGTATACGACCGTCGAAGTCGGGGTAAAGCTCATCAGGTGACATAATCTGAATAAGCATAACCTCTCTGCGATGGTACAATAGGAAGTCTATTGCCTTTTTCCAGTTGCTTTCCGTCAAAAAGTCGGAAATTATAATTGTAAGACCGTCATCGTGTCCCGGTGCCTCCACATTGACAACCGCCCTTTCCAAGTCAACCTCACCTTCAAAGTCGGTGGTTTCAAGGGCTTGGGCTGCCCTATAAAAGGTGTCCTTATTTGTTATCTTGAAGCCGATGTCCTCACTGACATCGCCCTTCATTAATTTATATGACACCCTGTCCATAGAGGTAACCGACAAGTATCCAAATGCTGCCGCAACCCTTAATGCCGCCTCAGCCTTTTCGGGCTTACCGCAAGCCATTGACGCAGAGCAGTCAATGTAAATTTGGTTGTGCATTTGTCTTTCATCTGTAAAGAGCTTTATAAAGTACTTCTCAAAGCGGGCGTAAACGTTCCAGTCAATACGCCTAATATCATCTCCGGGGAAATACTCACGGAAATCCGCAAACTCAACAGTATTACCATATGACCTGGCTTTACGGCTACCGCCGAAAAAGCCGGTCATAGCAGTTTTCAGAAGGAGGGAGGCAGCATCAAGACGGTCAAGAAAATCACCGTCTAATATTCTTCTTTTCATGCCTTAACCGCCCTTATTACTTCTTCTTATTAATAATAGATGTCTTGCTTACATTATTTAGGTCAGCAATGTGCGCCTTAACAACATCGTCTGCTGTGAGCTTAGATGTTACAGCCTCAAAGCCGAGCTTAATTCTGTGGCGGAGTACGGGGATTGCAAGGGTGTTAATGTCATCATAGGAAACATTGTATCTTCCCTTAATGAGGGCACGAACCTTTGCAGCTGTGATAAGCGCCTGAGCCGCACGAGGGGAAGCGCCGTCACGGATATATTTCTTTGCAGTATCGGTAGCAACCTCACTGCCTGCGTGTGTGGATGCAATCATAACCATGGCATATTCCAAAACCTCGGAGGCGATAGGAATAGTCTTTGCCACAGCTCTCATTCTGAGAAGCTCCTCGCCGTTACAAGCAGCCTGCGCTGTTTCATCCATTGTCTTCTGGGTCATTGTAACGATTTGTCCAAGCTCCGCAGCGGATGGGTTTGGAACTAAGATTTTGAACATAAAACGGTCCATCTGCGCCTCAGGCAATGGGTATGTACCGTCCTGCTCAATTGGGTTCTGTGTAGCAAGAACGAAGAATGGCTCATCAAGCTTACGGGAAACACCCATAACTGTTACCTTATGCTCCTGCATGGCCTCAAGGAGAGCCGCCTGTGTCTTTGGTGTAGCACGGTTAATTTCGTCGGCAAGAACGATGTTACTGAAGATAGGACCCTTCTGGAACTCGAACTTGGAGTTGCCGTTTTCATCCTTTGTAATGATGTTTGTACCTGTTACGTCGGCAGGCATCAAGTCAGGGGTGAACTGAATTCTTGAGAATGGAAGGTCGAACACGTTACCGAGTGAACGAACAAGACGGGTCTTACCAAGTCCCGGCGCACCCTCCAAAAGTACGTTACCGCCTGCGATAATAGCAATAATTGTGGACTGAACAACCTCTGTTTGACCGATAATATCCTTCTTAACCTCAGTAAAGATCCTTTCGCACTTTTCAGCAAAGAGCTTAAGCTCCTTCTCTGCTTCCTTGTCGATCTTGATAGGTTCAGGCTCTTTTCTTTCAATTGGAGCTGCAGGTGCTTCCTTTACCTCCTCAGCCTTTACCTCTACCGGTGTCTCGTTTGCTACAGCCTCATTCTGCTTAGCTTCCTTGTTTGCTTTGTTAAATAATCCCATAATCTTTTTCTCCGTATACTGTAAATTTTAAATTATTTCTTAATTAAATCAAGATAGTTTGCGATTGCCTGACGCTCCTCCTCTGTAAGAGGTCTGCCGAACATCTTGTCGAACTCAGCCTCAAGAAGCTCCTCGTCTGCAAGCTTGTCAAGTGAAATGTTACCAAGGCCGGGGATAAATACTGTGCTTTCGGTCTTATCCTCAGTTGTGCCCGGTCCGCCGGGAGTTTTGTTTTCAGAATCGGACTCGGAGTCGGACTCGGAGTCGCTTTCCTTATCGCTTTCCTTGTCGCTCTCGGAATCACTTTCACCGTTCTGATTTTCGCTTTCCTGGTCGCCCTTTTGGTCGCTGTTCTGCTCACCGTTTGGATCCTGCTGCTGACCGTTCTGGCTTTCACCGTTTTGATCCTGGTTTTCACCGCTTGGATTCTGCTGCTCGCCCTCTTGGTTTTCACCGTTCTGGTTCTGGTTTTCACCACCCTGGTTCTTGTCAAGCTCGCCCTGAGCCTTGTCAAGCTCCTCGATGATTTCGCCGCCCATTTCCTGACCGCCGAAGTGGTCCTTCATAAAGTCGCCAAGCTCCTTGTTGAACTCGTCTGTTGCCTTGTCAACATCCTCCTTAGCGCCCTCCATGTCGGGAGCCTTTGTTTCCTCGCCTGTGGTTGGGTCGTACTCGCCCTCAGCCTTGTCAAGCGCGTTTTCAAGCTTATCCTTGTAATCGCCTACGATGTCCTTCATCTCGTCGCTTACATTCTCATCCTTTTGGATGTTCTCAAGGTCACCAATCATATCCTTGATGGTTTCCTTCCAAGCCTCATCGGTTTGCTCTTGGTTATCCTGCTTGATGTTATCAGTTGCCTGATCAAGCTTGTCGCTGTTATTTTCCTTCATGGCATCGCTGACATCCTGGAAGTTGTCATTCTTTTCGCTGCCGTCCTGGTTTTGATCCTTAAAGGAGTCTGTATCCTTATCGAACTGCTCCTTATCCTGCTGCATACCCTGGTTAACCTGGTCCTTCATATCCTGGTACTTGTCACCCAAGGCATCGTTCTTTTCCTGCTCGTTCATGTTGTCATTGTTGAGGATGTCGTCCTGAATTTGCTGGTTGTTCTTGTCAAGCCAGTCCTTTGCGTTTTCCTTATCCTCACGGCTTGCATCGCTATCCTCGATGGCGTCCTTAATGTCCTCCATTGTGTCCTTGTTTTCCTTGTTGGACTGGGACTGGTTGATTTCGTCACGAACCTTATCAAGTGCGTCTGCAATTTCCTTGTTTGTTTCGTTCTTTTCAATGGCGTTGTTGAGGTCATCCTTTGCGTTCTCGGTTGCTTCCTCACGCTCCTGGGAGTTCTCAGCCTTATCCATATTCTGAACGTAGTCCTCAAGGGCATCCTTTATGTCAGACTCGGGAGCATCCTTAATAGAGTCGTTGATATCGCCAAGGATTTCATCCTTAACATTATCCTGCTCTGCCTTATCCTGCTCAAGCTGGTCCTTCTTGTCCTCAAGGTCACTCTTGCTGTTTTCAAGATCTTCCTTCTTGTTGTTCAAATCCTCCATTGCCTCGTTCTTTTCCTGCTCGTTCATTGTGGAGTCATTTTGAACCTTATCCATTTCCTGCTGGGTCTTATCAATCTCCTGCTGGGTCTTGTCAATCTCCTGCTGGGTCTTGTCAATCTCCTGCTGAAGCTTGTCGGACTCCTGCTCTGCCTTGTCGATTGCGTCCTTGATGTTGTCAAGAGCCTCGTCAATCTTGTCCTTGTCTTCCTTTTCAATTGCATCGCCAAGGTCCTCTACAAGGTCATTCTTGTCATCCTGCTGCATATTGTCGGAGATTTCTTCCTTAGCCTGGTCTTCCTTTTCAACCTTATCCTCGATCTTATCCTGTGCATCGTGGATTGCGTCGTCCTTAGCCTCGGTCTTCTCCTCCTCAGTCATGGAGTTATCCTTATTAATTTCATCAATCTTGTCCTTGAGGTCATTCATTTCATCTCTCATCTCGTCCTTGGTTTCATCGTTAGCCTCGGACTTGTCGATAATGTCCTCAATTTCCTCAAAGCCGTTTTGAATTGTGTTGTCAACATCACCCATAAGCTCATCCTCTACCTTGTCAAGCTCATCCTCGATCTTGTCAACGGTATCCTCAAGCTCAGCCTCCTTGTCGAGGGCGTCGGTGATATTTTCGTAAAGGTCATCAAAGGTTTTGTCAAGCTCTTCCTTGTATTCGCTGTCGTCAACAAGGTCGTCCTTCTCCTGCTCAAGCTGGTCCTTTTCCTGCTCCATGTCGCTCTTGTCCTGCTCCATGTCGTTCTTTTCCTGCTCAAGCTGATCCTTCTCCTGCTCAAGCTGATCCTTTTCCTGCTCAAGCTGGTCCTTCTGCTCTTCCTTTTCAGCAATTTGGTCTTGCTTTTCCTGTTCTGTCAAGCTGGAGTCGTTCTGGATGTTATCTATCTCGTTTTCGATCTTGTCAAGCTCTTCCTGCTTGTCGTCGATTTCATCCTGCTTGTTGTCGATTTCCTCTTGCTTGTTGTCGATCTCTTCCTGCTTGTTGTCGATCTCTTCCTGCTTGTTGTCTATTTCTTCCTGCTTTTGGTCAAGCTCTTCCTTTTTCTGCTCTTCCTGATCCTGTACCTTGTCAAGCTCCTCTTCTACCTTTTCAAGGTCCTTAATAGCCTCCTCAAAGGCATCCTTAAGCTCGGAGTCCTGCTCGGTGCTGTCAACAGCATCCTGGAACGCATCCTTAATTTGTTCGATGATTTCCTGCTTTTCCTCGGTGGTTGGCTGCTTCTCGATTTGTTCCTTCAAGTCCTCCAAGGCATCCTTAATCTTGTCCTTGTCCTCTTGCTCGATAGCATCTGCCAAATCCTTGGTGATTTCGTTATTCTTAAGTGATTCAAGAAGCTTTTCTCTAACTTCCTTCTTCTGATTTACATAATCCTGAAGCTCATTCTTAATCTTATCAAGAAGCTCAAGGTGTTCCTCCTTGGTAATATCCTCCTTGATGCTGTCCTTATAGCCGTCCATAATATCCTTGATAACTTCCTTGTCCTTGTCGCTCAAGTTTGCGTCATCAATGATACCGTCGATAAGAACGATAACCTCTTTAGCCTTCTCGTAGTGAGTATTAGGCTTCTTTGCGTAAATTGTAAATACTAATGAAAGTGCAATAATAATTGCCAAGCAGCCTGTGAGCGCCTTCTTAGGAACTCTTATCTTAAGCGCCTTAGCATCCATTTCAGCAACGCGCTCTCTTGCGTCATCCCTTTGGAGCTTTGCAACATAAGACTTGTCGCCCTGGTACTCAACCATGGTGCTGACACGCTCTTCAAGACCTAACTGGTCCATTCTCCTTGCAATTACCTTAATGCCGTGATTGTACTTTTTCTTGTAAATAATCACGCCAAGCACTGCCGCAAACACAACGCCTGCTCCGATTGAGCCAAGCACGAAGCCCCAGTGCATTCCATACCAGTTCATTGGCAGGGCTCTAAAGATAAGCGCTGTAACAAGTGTTAAGCACAAACCAAAGAACAAGCCAAATACGCCGGCTTTGATAAGAGACTCTACAACCAACCGCTGTTTATAGGGTCTTACCATCTCGTTCATTTCCATAAAATTTCCTCCGTTAAAGTTAAAAAACTCATTAATAATCTATTATATTATAGCACGCAATTTGGAATTTTGCAACCTTAAATAAATTTAGGAAGCCAAACCCCTGTAATTTTTGTCATATTGCACAATTTTTCATTCTCATTTCAAAAAACAAGCTCAAAAAATTATGTAAAATGCCCAATTTGCGTACCGTCCAAAGCATTAAGCTTCAGCCTTGAGCATTACAACATGACACTTGAATTTTGCCGATCAAACGGCCAACCTGTCTTGACATTTCCTCCTTAAGAAAAATTTGCTTTACAGTATACGGAGATATCGCACCCAAGCATATGATGCAGTATCGATTAGCGAGTTTTTCCCTCGCATTGCCATTCTATCACATTAAATGAAGAAATTGTTAACTTCGTCAAAACATTCAAGGCGAATTCACCACTTTCTTAACCGCTTTTCACACAACCTTCACATTCTCATTTTTCCGTCAAAAAGTTCACAAAAAATTTGCCTTTTTCCACGCCAAAAGCAGAGCCATAAATACTACCGCCGTTTTTGGGACGGCAAACCCGTCCCCTACAAGACGCGTTGTGCGCAAATGCAAAATCGCGATGTAACATAAATAAAAAGATGCACTAACCGTTGTCAGTACATCTTTTAATTTGTATTTGTTGTTGGGGTGGGGTTTTACCTCCCTGTTTGTGCCCTTAAAACTTACGCCATACCATTTTGTCAACTACCCCTGTGTAGGACTGAATTATCTTTACCACCTTAGTGGAAACATTCTCCTCCACATAGTCGGGCACGGGGATGCCGTTGTCGCCCCCCTCGTTCAAATCAACCGCTGTGGTAACAGCCTGCAAAAGGGACTTTTCATCAATGCCCGCCAAAATGAAGCAAGCCTTGTCAAGAGCCTCGGGTCTTTCCGTTGAGGTACGGATGCACACCGCAGGGAACGGGTTGCCCACGCTTGTAAAGAAGCTGGACTCCTCAGGCAGAGTGCCACTGTCGGACACAACGCAAAATGCGTTCATTTGCAAATTGTTGTAATCGTGGAAGCCTAAGGGCTCGTTTCTGATAACCCTTTTGTCAAGGACAAAGCCGCTTGCTTCAAGACGCTTCCTTGACCTTGGATGGCAGGAATAAAGAATAGGCATATCGTACTTCTCTGCAAGGGCATTAATCGCGTTGAAAAGTGACAAAAAGTTCTTCTCTGTGTCGATATTTTCCTCCCTGTGGGCGGACAAAAGTATATACTTTTTCGGCTCTAAGCCAAGGCGGGAAAGCACATTTGAAGCCTTAATTTCATCAAGATTTTGGTGCAAAACCTCCGCCATAGGAGAGCCTGTAACATATACCCTTTCCTTGGGCAAGCCGCACTCGTGCAGGTACTTCCTTGCATGCTCGGAGTATGCCAAATTCACATCAGAAATAATGTCAACAATGCGCCTGTTGGTCTCCTCGGGCAAGCACTCATCCTTGCACCTGTTGCCTGCCTCCATATGGAAAATTGGAATATGGAGCCTCTTTGCCGCAATGGCAGACAGGCAGGAGTTGGTGTCACCCAAAATGAGCAGGGCATCGGGCTTAATCTCTGCCATTAGCTTATATGAGCAGTTTATAATATTGCCAACGGTAGCGCCCAAATCATCGCCTACCGCATCCATATAAACCTCAGGGTCATCGAGCTTTAGGTCACGGAAAAAGATGCCGTTTAGGTTATAGTCATAGTTTTGACCCGTGTGGGCAAGCACACAGTCAAAATACTTTCTGCATTTATTAATAACCGCCGCCAAACGGATAATCTCCGGACGGGTTCCTACAATTATTAATAGCTTGAGCCTTCCGTCATTTTTGAAGGACACATCACTGTAATCGGTTTTAATGTTCATTATTATATTCTCCATTACTCGGATTTAATTGTAAGTAGTTCTTGTTTGCATTTATGCCCCACCTTACATTAGTACAGGCTTTGAGGCTTTTAAGCACAGAAAATCAAGGCGCACCGCAAGCCACAGACGAAGGCTATCTTTACGATAGTCAAGGTCGAGGGTGAGGAGCAACACAGATTTTCAAAGCCTTTGATGACTAACGATTTGAGACTTTTAAGCACAGAAAACCAAGGCGCACCGCAACGTGAGGGCGATAACGTACTACCACGTACGTTGAGGTCACACGTGAGGAGCAACACAGATTTTCAAAGCCTTTGATGACTAACGATTTGAGGCTTTTAAGCACAGAAAACCAAGGCGCACCGCAACGTGAGGGCGATAACGTACTACCGCGTACGTTGAGGTCACGCGTGAGGAGCAACACAGGTTTTCAAAGCTTAAACAGGCTCAAAGAAGGTGTCGGGGTGACTCGGGTCAAACTCCTCGTTAGCCCACATTACGGTAACCAAGTCTTCAGTTTCGCTTAGATTGATTATGTTATGGGTATAGCCCGGGAGCATATGAACTGCCTCTATCTTCTCTCCGCTTACTTCAAAATTCAGCACTTCCTCGGTGCCTATTTTACGCATTTGAATAAGTCCCTTTCCTGACACAACAATGAAAAATTCCCATTTTGTGTTGTGCCAGTGCTGACCCTTTGTAATGCCCGGCTTTGATATATTTACAGACACTTGTCCGCACTTTTTGCTCTTTATCAGCTCTGTAAAGCTGCCACGGGCGTCCACATTCATTTTAAGCGGGAAGGACACCTTATGCTCGGGCAAATAGGACAAAAATGTGGAATAAAGCTTCTTTTCAAAGGAGCCAAAGGGAATTTCGGGCATAATTAGATTTTTCGGTTGACCCTCAAAGGTGTAAAGCAAATCAACTATTTCTCCTAAGGTAACCTTGTGGGTCACAGGGGCATAGCAATACCTGCCGCTTTCGCTTGGCACAGGGGTCAAGCCCTCATAGTCGCACCTATGCTCCTTGCCCTCAAGGGCGCAAATCATTTCCTCGACCAAATCATCAATATACAAAAGCTCAAGCTCCACGCTTCTGTCATTTACCTGTATGGGCAAGCCGTTTGCAATATTGTTGCAAAAGGTGGCAACGGCAGAGTTGTAATTAGGTCTGCACCACTTGCCAAAAAGGTTGGGAAAACGGTAAACTAAGACACGTGCCCCCGTCTTTTCGCCATATTCGAACAAAAGCTCCTCGCCTGCGCGCTTGCTTTTTCCGTAGTCACTCTCGCCATACCTGCCTATCAAGGTTGCCTGTATAGAGGAGGAGCCCATAACGGGACAGGTGTTGCCGCTTTTTCTCAAGCACTCAAGGAGCTTGTCCGCAAAGCCCACATTGCCCGCCATAAATTCGCTGTTATCCTTAGGTCTGTTTACTCCTGCCAAATTGAACACGAAGTCAGCATTTTTCGCATACTCCTCCAAGTATTCCTCGGGGGTAACCAAATCGTACTCGTAAATTTCCTCAATTTGGACATTCCTTGTTTTATCCTTGCCGTCACGAATATTTTTCAGCGCCTCACATAGGTTTTTACCCACAAAGCCGTAAGCGCCTGTTACAAGTATTTTCATTATTTGTTATCCTTTTCAAGCTCTTCTCTGATGTAGGCAAGGCTAAGGAGCTTTTCCTTAACGCCCTCTACGCTGAGAAGTTCTGTATTATGGGAGTTAAACTCGGACAAGGGGTTGCGCTCCTTGTCACCGTCCTTAAAGTACTTATCGTAGTTCAAACCGCGCTTGTCGCAGGGCACGCGGTAGAAGTTGCCAAGGTCAATGGCGTTTGCACACTCCTCGTTTGTCAAAAGCGTTTCGTACATTTTTTCGCCGTGGCGGATGCCGATAATCTTAATGCCTGTTTTCTTTTCCTTATCAAAAAGCTCAACCACTGCCTTTGCCTGTGTTTCAATGGTGCAGGCAGGCGCCTTTTGCACAAGGATGTCACCGCTTTCGCCATGCTCGAAGGCGAACAAAACAAGGTCAACCGCCTCGTCAAGGGACATAATAAATCTTGTCATTGTGGGCTCGGTAATGGTGATATCCTTGCCTGCCCTAATCTGGTCAATCCACAAGGGAATAACGGAGCCGCGGGAGCACATAACATTGCCGTAGCGTGTGCAGCAAATCTTTGTTTTCTCGGGGGAAACCGTCCTTGACTTTGCCACAATAACCTTTTCCATCATTGCCTTGGAGGTACCCATTGCGTTAACAGGGTATGCCGCCTTGTCGGTTGATAAGCAAACGATATTTTTAACCCCTGCCTCAATTGCGGCGGTTAGCACATTTTCAGTGCCCAAAACATTTGTTTTTACCGCTTCTATCGGGAAAAACTCGCAGGAAGGCACCTGCTTTAAAGCCGCTGCATGGAATATGTAATCAACGCCGTACATAGCATTTTTTACACTTGCCAAATCTCTTACATCACCGATGTAAAACTTAATTTTGTCTGCCACCTCAGGCATTTTTGCCTGGAACTCGTGGCGCATGTCGTCCTGCTTTTTTTCATCACGGGAAAAAACGCGGATTTCTCCAATGTCAGTCTGCAAGAACCTGTTAAGCACAGCGTTACCGAAGGAGCCTGTGCCGCCTGTAATCATTAAAGTCTTGCCTGCAAAAATTGATGCACCCATTTATTTCACTCCTAAAAAAGTATTTATCTAATTAATATTAACACATAAAATCGGTTTTGTCAACAAAAAGCGCCTCGATTTTACTCAAGGCGCATTTTTTATAACACTAATATCATTCTTAAAACAAGGTAAGCCACATAGGTGCCAAGGAGAATAATGCCTTGGGCGCGGGATAGCTTACCGCGAATTAGGGTTGGGACAATAAGCACAGCCATAACGCCGATTGCCACAGGAATATCAATTACCAGGGAGGCAAGCAAGCCGTTTGACAAAACATCCGTTTGGGGCACTGCAAAGGGGCTGATTGTGACGCTGACGCCTGACACAAGAACCAGGTTAAACAGGTTTGCGCCAATGACATTGCCAAGAGAAAGGGAGCCGTGACCCTTAACAAGGGAGGAAATGGCGGTAACAAGCTCGGGCAGGGATGTGCCGAGAGCCACAATGGTAAGACCTATAATAGCATCACTCATACCAAAGAACTTTGCCATAATTGTGGCATTGTCCACAAGGAGCCTTGCGCCCAGTGCAATCAAGGCAGCGCCGATGATAATGAAGGCAATTTCCTTAACCAAAGCCTTTTTAGAGGACTTTTGGACTGAAACAGAGGACCCTGTGTCTGTTTTTTCGCCCAAATTTGCTTCATCAACCGCTTTTTCCGCCTCTATTTTTTCACAGTAGTCACATTTAACATCAACATCAATACAGCCACACTCCTGCGCCCGTTTTTCCTTTTCCGCTATTTCCAAAAGCTCCTCGGGGGTGTCATCCTTGCGCTTCATTAAAAAGATATTCAAGGTGATGTAAATTACAAAAACAACAAGCAAAATAATACCTGTCAGCCTTGTGAATGTGCCGCCGATATATGCGGTTAGGGCATAGAAAATGAAGGAGCCGAAGAAGAACGCAGAGGGGACAACCATGGACCTTTTGTCCGCCTTGCCCGGCTTAATCGCCACGGTGATAGCCGCAATTAATGCAGTGTTACAAATGATGGAGCCGATGGCGTTACCGAAGGCAATACCGCCAATGCCCTCCACCGCAGAGGTTGCGGACACCATAACCTCGGGCAGGGTGGTGCCGATTGACACTACCGTTGCTCCTATTAATATCTCGGGTATTCTAAACCTTTTTGCAATTCCGCTTGCCCCGTCAACAAACCAATCGCCGCCCTTTATAAGGCACAAAAGTCCCACAATAAACAGTGGCACCACATACCAGTTCATTTTTTCCTCCGTTCCTTGCCTGTTTACGGCAAGTTAAATTTTACTACATTCTTATTTTACCATATTTCCGCGTAAAATCAATATTTTTTCATTATTTTACGCAAAGTTTATATTTATATAAAAGTTTATAATTGACAAAAACCGCAATATGTGTTATTATATCTATATATAATCTATTTTAGATAAAATAAAGGAGACATATATGAAAAGAAGGCTTTTGTTTTTAATTGCATTATGCTTCATTCTTGTCTTGTCATTTACCGCTTGCTCCTGCTCTGAGGAGACAACAAGTGATAACAAGGCTGTTATAGAGGATGTGGGCGGTGTGCAGCTGCTGCTAAGTGACGACGGTAATTCCTATTCCGTTTTCGGCGTTACAAATAAGGCGCTTGCAACCTACTCAATCCCCGCCTCCCACAAGGGTAAGGCTGTTACCTCCATTGGCGAGGGTGCGTTCAAGGGCTGCTCCGCAGTTTCAAGCATCACCGTGCCTGACAGCATTACCGCAATCGGTAAGGAAGCGTTTGCTTACTGTAACAACCTTTACACCGTTACAATTTCCAAGGGTGTTAAGTCCATTGAAAGGAATGCGTTTGTAGGCTGTGACAAGCTCGTTGAGGTTTGCAACCTTTCCACCCTTAACATTGTTAAAGGGGATGAGGGAAATGGCTTAGTTGCCAAAAACGCGCTTAATGTTTACAAATCTTCCGCTGACAAGAAAGCAACCAACAAGGACGGCTTCATTATTTATGAAAATGAGGGTACGCCTTACATCGTTTGCTATGTCGGCAATGCAAAAGAGGTTGTTATTCCAAGTGACAAAGCCTATAAGGTTTACGATAACGCATTTGCAAAGTGTACATTTACCAAGGCTACCATCCCTGCAAATGTTACCTTTGGAAAGGGCGCATTCTCGCTCTGCACCAAGCTTACAGCAGTTGTGGTTAGCGACGGTGTTGCAGAGATTGCCTCCGAATCATTCAAGGGCTGTACATCACTTACGGATGTTACAATAGCTGACAGTGTTACTTCCATTGGCGACGGTGCGTTTTATGCCTGCACCGCGCTTAACAAAATCACATTGCCAAGCGGTATTACAAAAATCAGCAACAATCTGTTCAACTCCTGCTATAAGCTAAGCGGCATTGTTATTCCCGCCTCCGTTGCTTCAATTGGTGACGGCGCGTTTAAGGAGTGCTTGGCGCTTACCGCAGTTTCTACATACGATGACCCCACAGCGATTGCCAAGGACTTTGCAGGCATTGCCCTTCCAAACACGCTAACCGCCATTGGCGCAGGCGCATTTAAGGGTTGTGTCCTTGTTGGCTCTGCATCTGCACCAACCGCCCTTGAATCAATTGGCGCTTCCGCCTTTGAGGGCTGTACCGCAATGACTAAGCTTAACCTAAACGACAGTATTCTTTCCATTGGAGAAAGCGCATTTAACGGCTGTATTGGCATTACCGAGCTTAAGCTCCCCGCTTCCCTTGAAGCAATTGGTGACAAGGCGTTCTACCGTTGCGTTTCTGTTGAGAAGCTTACTTGGGAGGAGGGCACGAAGACAGTTGGCGCCTCCGCCTTTGAAAAGTGCTATTCCATTCCAACCGTTACAATTCCAAGCACAGTTACAAGCCTTGGCGCTTACTCATTCAGCGAGTGCTTGAAGCTTTATAATGTTGAAATTCTTTGCAGCATTGATACAATTAAGACAGGCACCTTCAACGGCTGCGTTGCGGTTTACAATCTTGTCCTTCCCGAAAGCGTTGTTGCTATTGAAGATAACGCATTTGCAGGCTGTGTAACTCTTGAAAGAGTTGTTACAACCGACCAAACAGATGTTATTAATAATGAAAAGAACAAGTTTAAGGGCATTGCTATTCCAAACGGCATAAACCGCATTGGTCAGGGCGCATTCAAGGGCTGCACAGGTCTTGTTCGTGCTTATATGCCAAATAGCCTGTTGAGCATTGGTCAGAGCGCATTCTACGGCTGTACCTCAATGAATATGCTTGAGCTTAACAGTGTTCTTAAGTCCATTGAGAGCTTCGCATTCTACGGCTGCACCTCTCTTACAAGGCTTTCCGTTCCTGCAACCGTTGAGTATATCGGCGGTGAGGCGTTCTTTAACTGCTCCGCCCTTATTTCCGTTACCTTGAGTGAGGGTCTTGTGTCCCTCGGCAACGGCGTTTTTGCAGGATGCGCAAACCTTGAAGCAATCAACCTACCAACTACACTTACCAATATCGGTAGCCGCGCATTCTATGCTTGCGTTGATTTGCAAGAGATAGTTGTTCCAATTGCCGTTACAGTAATTGGCGAGGGCGCATTTGGCAGCTGCGCTTCACTAAAGCTCCACTGTGAGGCTGCTGAAGGCGGCGCAACCACAAAGGACTGGCATGAAAACTGGAACTCCAGCAACATCCATGTTGAGTGGGAATACACAAAATAAGATAAATACCCTCCGTTAGACGGGGGGTATTTCATTTTCGGGCATAGCCCTAATACTACCGGCTACACACAAATGTGTTGAGAATTGACCTGTCAGCCACGCAATTATTACGCTTTGCCATAACTGGCTTTGTAGGCTCCATCGGTGGAGGGAGCTGTCAGCTCTGCTGACTGAGGGAGCGTCTTTACTCTATTCATTTTATTTAGTTATTTTTTCGGAGGGGTCAACTCCTTCCACCGCAAGCGGTCCCCCTCCCCCCACCGGTGGAGGCTTTTTTCAAATTATTTTTTCTTTATTTCTACTCATCGGTTAGCCGCAGCCAACCCTAATTGAACTCGTCTAACACATAATAGACGGAGCCTTCAAACAGATAAAGACTTG